>JBAQJG010000238.1:0-2966 GCA_049300145.1 Chthoniobacterales bacterium
CGCTAGGCGATCACGCAACAATTCGTAGCCCGCCCAATGCGCCAGCGTGACAAATAAAACCAGCCACATGTCCGCGACCGCGGCTTTCGCATGCAGAAATGTCTGCAGTGAAAGCGTGAAAATGATCGCCGCCCACCAGCCGACGCTCGTCTTCCCGAACCGGCTAGCCCACGCAAGAAGCAAAACGGCAGTGAGCGCCGCTGCGATTGTCGATGGAAAACGCGCCGCGAAATCGTTTTCGCCAAAAATCTTGTAACTCGCGACTTCCGCCCAGTAGGCGAAGGGAGGCTTATCGAAGCGGAAGTGATTGTTGAAATACGGAACGACGTAATCGCCGCGCTCAATCATCTCGCGCGATACTTCGGCAAAGCGCGGTTCATCGCGGTCAATCAACGGCAAACTCCACGTGCCGGCCAGGTGGAAGACAACGCAGCCAAAGAAAAGCAGCGCGCAATTGCGGACACCGACATTCGTCGCCTGCTCGCGATTTATCGGAGTTGCGGATTTCAAGTGCGGACTCAAAATAGCGTCCGGCGAATATGACGGGAACTTATTTGTGAAGCGCAGCAGCCTTTTTTATTGGCTCATCGGCATCGTGATTGCCGCGATCATTGTCATCGTGGCATTCCATTTCGATGACGCCATGCGAAATTTCATTGCGCAGCATCAGACCTACGCGGCCAAGAATTTTATGCGCGATGTCAGCCGGTTGGGTGATTGGCCGGAACACTTTGCGCTTGGCGCCGCGCTGGCTGCGATCGCCTGGTGGCGCGGCAACAAAAAATGGACGCGCGTTTTTATATCGATGTTACTCGCGCTCGCTTTCGCTGGAGCAGCAGCCCGCGTCATCAAAATCGCTACCGGCCGTGCACGACCTTCGGTTAAGATTGAGGAAGCTTGGAATGGCCCGCGTGTGAGTGAGAGATTCCACGCCTTTCCATCCGGTCACACCGCTGCATCGATGGCATTTTTCGCCGTCTTATTGTTCGCAAACTGGCGGATCGGCCTCGCCTGTTTGCCGATTCCATTGCTCATCGGCTTTTCGCGCATGTATGTGGGAGCGCATTATCTATCGGACGTTGTGTGCGCGGCTTTGCTTGGATTTCTGTGCGCTTTCCTGGCCGTGCGTTTGCTTCCGTCTGAAATCCCAAACGGAAGATCGCCCGGCCAGCTGTAGGGGACAACGTTGTCGTCCAAGGGGAAGCCAACGGCTTCCCCTACACTGTTTGCTAGGCTCCGGCGGCTTTACTGTTTGTTGACGACTGTTCGGGCAGGTTTGCTCACTTCAAGCTGGGCGCTCACCTTCTCCAGGCCAGAAGCGAGCGCTTTGATTTGCTTCTGCTGCTCCGCGAGTTTGGATTGAAAGTCCTGCTTTAATTGCGCCATGGTCGTTTCGTGTTGCTGCACCTTGCGATGCTCTTTGAGGAACTCGTTCAGCAACATCGCGTTCACCGCCTCGTAGCGCACGCTGTAAATCTCGCCCTGGGCGTCGCGCACCTCCAGGTCCGGGTCCACCTGGGCCACTTCCTCGGCAATCAAACCAAATTGCGCCGTGCCGCTGGGGTCGATCTTATACTCAAACGTCACCGGCTTGAGGCCTAGAATGGCCTTGCTGGTTTGATCCATCGGTTTGATCTCCTTCTTGAACCGCCGTGAGGAGCTCATCGTGCCGAGCTGGTTGTTGCTGTTTATATAGACCGCGGCGGGCGTCCCGCCCTCGTTCACTGAATAAATGCCGGCGATAAAGGCGCGGGTCTGGTTTGCGTCGCCGATGCGGATGGTGTTGCTCTCGCCATTTGAAGTGCCAGGGTTGCCGATGTAGATATTGTAAAAGCCCGTGGTGAGAGCTGCACCGGCGGAATCGCCCAATGCGATGTTGTAGCTGCCGCTTGTGTTGCCGTAGAGCGCCTGATAGCCATTGCCCGTGTTGTTGAGGCCGATGGTGTTGCTAGAGAGCGCTCCAACTCCGGTCGCCGTGTTTTGGTTGCCGGTGGTGTTGTTATTGAGCGCTTGAAAACCATTGGCCGTGTTGCCTAAGCCGATGGTGTTGCTAAAGAGCGCTTGGGAACCAGTGGCCGTGTTGTCGAAGCCGGTGGTGTTGTCATTGAGCGCTTGAAAACCATTGGCCGTGTTGCCGCTTGCGATGGTGTTGCTAAAGAGGGCACCCGCACCGTTGGCCGTGTTATCGGAGCCGGTGGTGTTGTTAAAGAGCGCTCCTTGACCGTTGGCCGCGTTGAAGGTGCCGGTGGTGTTGCTCATGAGCGCTGCGTTACCGTTGGCCGTGTTGTAGTTGCCGGTGGTGTTCAAGTAGAGCGCTTGCACACCGTTGGCCGTGTTGTCTATGCCGATGGTGTTGCTGTAGAGCGCTCGCCATCCGGTGGCCGCGTTTTGGTTGCCGGTGGTGTTGCTATAAAGCGCTTGCGAACCATTGGCCGTGTTGTCGATGCCGGTAGTGTTGTAAAAGAGCGCTTCAAACCCATTAGCCATGTTATCCTGGCCGGTGGTGTTGAAAGGGAGCGCTTCATACCCATTAGCCGTGTTATCGCCACCGGTGGTGTTGCTGTAGAGAGCGCGAAACCCGGTGGCCGTGTTAAAACTGCCGGTCGTGTTGCTATATAGCGCTTGGGAACCGTTGGCCACGCTCAAGCTGCCGGTGGTGGTCTTAAAGAGCGTTTGAAAACCAGTCGCGGTGTTCTGGTTGCCGGTGGTTACGTGATCGAGCGCTTGATAACCCAGGGCCGTATTCCAGACGCCGGTGGTACGGCTAAAGAGAGCGTTCGTGCCCTCTGCTGTGTTGCCGCTGGAATAGCCGCCGTCCGGCGCTGGGCTAACTCCCCCGAAAGCGTTCGGGGCCGGCGCAAGCCCAAAGCAGACGACCGCGACCGCGATGAAAAGGAGGCCGCGCCGCAAAGGCGAGCGGCTGATTGAATTTTCTATGGGTAGAGTTTTCATTTTTTGTTTTTTGC
>JBAQJG010000239.1:0-12168 GCA_049300145.1 Chthoniobacterales bacterium
GCTCTTCGATGTCCTGCATGTAATGGCTGGTGAGCATGGTAACGATGCGATGCTCCTCATTATAGATGCGCAGGAATTCGCGCACTCGCTTT
Organism: Chthoniobacterales bacterium; assembly: GCA_049300145.1. GTDB lineage: Bacteria > Verrucomicrobiota > Verrucomicrobiia > Chthoniobacterales > UBA10450 > AV133. The sequence goes on from JBAQJG010000239.1 coordinate 93, forward strand.
TGACTGACGACATCGAGACCAATAGTCGGTTCATCGAGAAACAACACCCGCGGCTCATGGATAAGCGCGGAGATCAACTCCATCTTCATCCGTTCGCCTAACGAGAGCTCGCGCACCATCACATTCATTTTGTCCTGCACCTCGAGGAGCTCCGCCAATCCGCCGACCACCTTGCTGAAGCGTGCGCGATCGATTCCGTAAATGGCGCGATTGAGCTCGAGCGATTCCTGCGCGGGCAAATCCCACCAGAGCGCGTTCTTCTGCCCCATGAGAAGACTGAACTGACGCTTCATTTCGTTGCGTCTCTCCCACGGGATAAACCCGAGAACGCGCGCATCACCGGAAGTGGGATTGAGCAAGCCGGAAAGCATTTTGAGCACGGTGGTTTTCCCCGCGCCGTTCGGTCCGAGAAATCCCACGAACTCGCCCTCGTCGATCTGAAATGAAACGTTGTCGGCGGCCCGGGTTTCATCGTGCCGCCGCCTAACGAGTCCCTTAATCGATCCCCAGAGTCCGCGTTCTTTTCGATAAGTGCGGTAAACTTTGGTGAGATTGTGAGCTTCGATGGCGCTCATGCATCAAGATAATGAACCGGTCTTGCGAACGATCGACTCACGTTCGCCCAAGATCGACAACTACGCCGCGGTCGGTTGTGCTTTGACCGTTCTCTTTTTCAGAACCGGCAGCACCTTTTCCACCAACGCGTCAGCCGTAATGCCGTGCTTTTTGCGCAGGATCGGAATCGTGCCGTGCTCGACGAATTCATCTGGCCAACCGATGCGTACGACCGGCGTGTTGATCATTTGCGTATGCAGATACTCCATCACCGCGCAGCCGAAACCGTTGTGCAAGACATGGTCTTCGATCGTGCAGACAACTTCGGCGCTGCGCGCGAAAAATTCGAGCGTGCCGGTGTCGATCGGTTTGATCCAGCGCGGATTGATCAGCGCAACTGAAATTCCTTTTTCCTCCAGCTTCCGCGCAGCTTCTTCGGCGACTTCGAACATGTTTCCCAAGCCGAAAATCGCCACGTCGCGACCGTGCTGGACCACTTCGGCCTTTCCGATCTCGAGAATTTTCGGTTCGCGTTTGATTTGCGCGCCCGGGCCGGAACCTCGCGGATAACGAATGGCGATCGGCCCGGAGCTGTAGTGCACCATTGTCCAAAGCATATCGACAAATTCGTCCTCGTTTTTCGGCTGCATGTGCAACCAATTCGGGATATGCCGGAGATAACCGATGTCGAACAAACCGTGATGGGTCGGACCATCATCTCCGCTCAGTCCGGCGCGATCCATGCAAAGCGCAACATTTAGTTTCTGGATCGCGATGTCGTGAATCGTCATGTCGTAGGCGCGTTGCATGAAGGTGGAGTAAATCGTGAGAAACGGTTTCAACCCCTGCGTCGCCAGTCCGCAGGCGAAAAGCGCCGCGTGTTCTTCGGCAATGCCGACATCGAAGTAACGAGCCGGGTGCGCTTTCGCGAAATGCGCGAGGCCGGTGCCGCTGGGCATCGCTGCTGTGATGGCGACGATCTTCTGGTTCGTCTCGGCAAATTTCGCGAGCGTCTTGCCAATGATTTCGGAGTAAGTCGGCGTCGGGGCCGGCGCGGTCTCGCCGGTTTCGAGTTTGTATTTGCCAAGGCCGTGAAATTTGTCCGGCTGCTTGATCGCCGGTTCATAGCCTTTGCCTTTTTTCGTCAGGATGTGCAGAAGCACCGGCTCCTCCTGCGTTTTCAAAAACTCAAATGTGCGGATCAGCAGCGGGATATCGTGCCCATCAATCGGTCCGTAATAACGCAGGCCGAGTTCTTCAAAAATGACGCTTGGCACAAGCAATCCCTTTACGCTTTCCTCGACTTTGTGCGCAAAATGGACACCGGTCTTTCCGGCAATTGCTTCAACGAACCGGCGCGCCTTTTCGTGCAGGTGCGTGTAGGTGGGATTAGCCACGATACTGTTCAAGTAATTTGCAATCGCGCCCACGTTTTTCGCGATGGACCATTCATTGTCGTTCAGCACCACGATGAAACGCTTCGTGTTCGTTTTTACATTGTTGAGCGCCTCGTAACTGATTCCGCAGGTAAACGCAGCATCGCCCGCCACGGCCACGATGTGCTCGTCGCCCCCTTTCAAATCGCGCCCTACCGCCATGCCGAGGGCGGCAGAAAGCGCCGTCCCGGCGTGACCCGCGCCGTAGCAATCGTGCTCGCTTTCCGTACGCAAGAGAAAACCGTTGAGGCCGCCGTACTGTCGCATTGTGGAAAAGCGATCGAGACGGCCAGTAAGCATTTTGTGCACGTAACCTTGGTGGCTCACGTCCATGACAAAGCGATCACGCGGCGTGTCGAAGACGCGATGCAGCGCGATGGTCAATTCGACTACGCCAAGATTCGGACCCAGATGCCCGCCAGTTTGTGATAACACTTTGATCAACTCGTCGCGCACTTGCTGCGCCAGCTGTGGCAGGTCTTCTTCGCGCAGCGCTTTGACGTCGGCGGGCGAACGGATTCCATCGAGCAAGCGGGCGGGCACGACCGTCTCAGCAGACTTAGAAGAGTTTGACTTGGTCATTTTTGTTTTCGGTTTCGTCAGCCACATCGGCCGGTGCCGTGGGCTCCTGGGTTGCTTCGAAAGCTTTCACGATCACTTTGCCGGCGCTGCTGCGGGCAATCATCTCGATCTTCTGCTCCGCGCTGGCCAGCCGTTCCTGACAAATCTTTACCAGATTCATTCCCTCTTCGTAACGCACAATCAAGTCTTCCAGCGGCAGTTTCCCAGACTCCATCTGCTCGACAATCGTCTCGAGCCGATCCATCGCCCCTTCAAAGTTCAGCTCGGTCTCACGCTCCTTCGGCTTGCCGCTCATTCGCAAACTCGCAATTAAGCATAGCGTCGCCGAAGAGAAAAGCGTGACTTGTGTGTTGGGCGATCTTCGCCGCGCTGCGAATGCGGCTTGCGTGGTTCGCCCTGAATGTTATTAACTGGCGTCGAGCGTATGGCGCGCATTCTCGACTTGATTTGCCGGCAGGACGCCCGCCATCGCCTGGTCATCGCGCTTTTTGCCGCAACCGCTGTCTCTCTTTCTTTGCGCGGTCACGTGCGGCCTTCTACCGAAGTGATCGCGACTTGGGACACGTTCGTCTTTTGCGTTCTTTTCCTCGCGTGGCTTACTATTCTGACAACGCCTGTCCAAAAATTGCGTGCGCGCGCCAAAGAGCAGGACGTTAGCCGATTGGTAATTTTTGTTTTTGTCGTGGTGGCGGCTTGTGCGGCATTGTTTGCGGTAGGGTTTCTGATCAGTGTCAACAAAGCGGAGTTGCGTGGCCGTCTCACGGCGCATCTGATCCTCGCGCTCGGCACGGTGATCTTTTCATGGTCGGTGGTCCACACCGCTTTCGGGTTGCGTTACGCCCATGCTTTTTATGGTGACAGCGATGAGCCGGGCGCCGATGAGCCCGCGGGGGGTCTCTTGTTTCCAGGCAGCGAGCAAATGCCGGACTATTTCGATTTCGCTTATTTCTCGTTCGTCGTCGGCATGACTTGCCAGGTCTCGGATGTTCAAATTACCTCGCGGCGAATGCGGCGACTAACCTTGGTGCACAGCGTGCTCTCCTTTGGCTTCAATACCGTCATCCTCGCGCTCCTCATCAACACCGTTTCCAGCCTTCTCTGATTGAACGTTGGATGTTGGATGTTGGCGTTCTCTGTTGGACCGCGGATTACACGAACGTGATCCTTCTTTGCTATCCGATCTGCTTTTTGTACGTGGCCGCGTCTTTCAATTGCTTCAGATCGTCAGCGTTGTCGATCTTGAGGACGAAGATCCAGCCTTGGCCGAATGGTTCGCGGTTGATTAAGCCGGGATCTGCTTCGAGCGCTTTGTTTACCTCGACCACTTTGCCTTTTACCGGCGCGTAGATGTCGCTGGCGGCTTTGACGGATTCGACCACCGCGATCGCCTCGCGCGCGTTTGCTTGTCGATCCATCTTTGGGAGGTCTACATAAACGACGTCGGTCAATTCGGACTGCGCGTGATCGGTGATGCCGACGCGGACATTGTCGCCCTCGCGCTTAATCCACTCGTGCGTCTCAGCGTAAAGCAAATCGTCGGGAACGTTCATGATCTTTTGTAGAGCGGTTTTTTCTCGATCGTAGCTCGAAATTTCTGCCCGCGAATTTCAATCTCGATATTCGATCCAATCTTCGCATGTGACGCCGAGACATACGCCATTCCGATTCCGTAATTCAAGCTCGGCGAAAGTGTGCCGCTCGTCACTTCCCCGACGCACTCGCCATTATTGAAGACCGGATAATGCGGACGCGGCGGAGGGACTCTTCCTTCCATCCGAAACGCCGCCAGTTTATGGGGCGGCCCGTTCTCTTTCATCTTCAACAGAACTTCGCGGCCAGTGAACTTCGGTTTCGTAAGATCGACAAAGAACCCGAGACCAGCCTCGATTGGATTTCGCTCTGGCGACAGATCGGAGCCGTTGAGCGGATAACACATTTCCAGGCGCAAGGTGTCGCGCGCGCCAAGTCCGCACGGCTTGATCCCGAGCTTCTCTCCCTTTTCCAGAACAGTGTTCCAAAACTTGGCCGCATCTTCCGCGCGAAAGAAAACTTCTACACCATCTTCGCCGGTGTAACCGGTGCGTGCGATTGAAAGCGGCATTCCATCTAGCTCAAGATCGACAATGTGATTGCGCGGCGGAAGATCGACATGGTCGCCGAGCAACGCGTGGAAAAGATCGACCACGCGCGGGCCTTGAATGGCGACGCCGCCGAAATCCTTGCTTCGGTTTTTTAGATCGGCATCGTTTGCACGATGTCGATCCAACCACACGAAGTCTTCATCCGTGCGCGACGCGTTGACGACGAGGAGAAATTTCTCGTCGCCGATTCGGTAAGCGATCAAGTCATCAATGATCCCGCCAGCGTCGTTGAGCAGAAAAGTGTATTGCCCGGTGCCGACATCCAACTTGTCGATGTTATTCGTCAGCATCGTATTCAGCCAGTCGCGCGCGCCGCTTCCATCGACAATCAATTGGCCCATGTGCGAGATGTCGAACATGCCGATGTTCTTTCGCACGGCGCGGTGTTCTTCCATGATGCTGGTGTATTGCACCGGCATCATCCAACCACCGAACGGAATGATTTTGGCGCCACGTCGCACGTGCTCGTCGTAAAGTGGCGTGGTTTTCTGCGCGCCGTCGCTCACGCGGCAAGCTAAGCGGCGAGTTTGTGCAGTCAAAGGTGGATCGAGCAGTCCCTTGCTCGATGCTACATCTGGCGGCGAAGCCGCGTATTAAATAGCATCGCCCGACGGAGCGACCGATCCACCTTGAAGCCTCGCTGCGTTCCTTTAACGTGGCCGCAACATGGCTTGGCTCGATAAACTCGAACGCCGCTTCGGTTTTCTCGGAATCCCCGGATTGATTCGCATCATTGTCGGGTTCAACGCGCTCGTCTTTGTCCTCGTGCGCTTGAATCCGGATTTCGTTTCAGTGCTCAATCTCGATCCGGCGCGTATTCGTCACGGCGAGATCTGGCGACTCGTCACTTACATTTTTATCCCGCAAACGTTCAGCTTTTTGTGGATCGTTTTCGTGTTGTGGTTTCTATGGTTTATCGGCGACGGCCTCGAACGAGCGTGGGGTTCGTTTCGATTGACTCTTTATTTTCTTGTCGGGATGATTGGCACCACGGCCGCCGCGTTTTTCTTCGGTGAATATTTTTCCAATAGCATACTGATCGCGTCGCTCTTTTACGCGTTCGCGCGCTTTTATCCGGATGTGGTTATCTACATATTTTTTGTTTTGCCCGTAAAGATCAAGTGGGTCGCCTGGGCAATGGCGGCACTTTTGTTCTACGGTTTTTTCGTCGGGACAAATTCCTATCGCATGGCGTTGGTGGCGGCACTGAGCAATTATCTGATCTTTTTCGGCCGCGAAATCTTTTATGAAGCGCGACACCGCCGGGAAGTTTCGACGCGGCGCAGACGTTTTGAGGCCGACTCCCGCAGCGAGGCCGAACCACTGCACAAATGCGCGGCCTGCGGCGCGACGGAATTGAGCGATCCAAATCTCGACTTTCGCGTCGCCCGGGACGGCGAAGAATATTGCATCGCGCACTTACCGCGCGCGGAAACGCCCGCCCGTTGATTGCTTGACCGCCATTTCTTGCGGCGGAAACTAGCGCGATGACCGACAAGAACGTGGCGCTTGTTCCTGAGGAAGGCTGGCATTGCCTGCACTTATTTTATCGGATTGAGTTTGGACAATGGCAATTGCTCAGCCGTCAAGAACAGGACGCGGCCAAGACAAATCTGGCGTCGCTTGTGCAGGAAACTCGCGCCATCGACGCAACGCAGTTGCTCACGCTGAGCATGGTCACACCGAAAGCGGACATGGGTTTCATGTTGATCACGCCGGATTTGCAGACCGCAAACAAGATCGACAAGCAACTTTCGCTCGCGTTAGGCCCCGATGTGTTAACGCCGGTTTACAGTTATCTCTCGCTCACGGAGGAAAGTGAATACATCACGACTGAAGACGAGTATGCGGAAACACTCGTGAAGGAGCAAAACATCAAGCCCGACTCGGAGAAATTTGCCGAGGCAATGAATTCGTTTCGCGAACGCATGAAAAAATATCGACAGGAACGCGTTTATCCCACGCTGCCTGACTGGCCGGTGGTTTGTTTTTACAATATGAGCAAACGGCGCGGCGAGCAGCGCAATTGGTACGCGCTCCCCTACGAAGAACGCCGCCATTTAATGAAAGGGCATGCCGCAGTCGGTCGTGAGTTTGCCGGGAAAGTCAAACAACTCATCACTGGTTCGACCGGTCTCGATGACGCGGAATGGGGCGTGACTCTTTTTGCGCGCGACACCTTTCAGATCAAAGCGATCGTTTACCAAATGCGCTTCGACCCGGTGAGCGCCGAATACGCGGACTTCGGTGAGTTTTACATCGGCATTCAACTGCCGCTCGACGAATTGTTCCGGCGATTGCAACTTTAGATGCTTTTTCCTGTAGCGGCGGTCTATGACCGTCGCATTATTCCTCCTGCGGTAAGTGCGACGGTCGCAGACCGCCGCTACAGATCAAAAACGGATGGGTGACAGAGCGGTCTATTGTGCACGCCTGGAAAGCGTGTGTGCCGAAAGGCACCCGGGGTTCGAATCCCCGCCCATCCGCGCCGCCAAAGCCTTTGCCGTCGGTTGATGGGAAGAGCTAACGTTCTCTTCGATCCAATACCTGAAGTTCCTGGCGCAGCTTGACCACGCTGCCCTGCGGCAAAACGCCGCGAAAATTCACGCTGGGATAAACAATGCAATCGCGTCCCAAAATCGAGCCGGGATTGATCACCGCATTGCAGCCAATTTCGGTGCGATCGCCGACGATCGCTCCGAATTTCGTCAGACCAGTTGCGATGTGGCCTTCAGGCGCCATCACCATGATTTCATGATGGTCGAGTTTCACATTCGAGAGAATCACACCCGCGCCCAAATGCGCGCCGTGACCCAGAATCGAATCGCCCACGTAATTAAAATGCGGCGCCTTTGCCTCATCGAAGAGAATGCAGTTCTTGAACTCGCACGAATTTCCCATCACCGCGCCATCGCCGACCACTACATTTTCGCGCACATAGCAGCCGCTGCGGATGTGGCAATTCTCGCCGATCCAAGCGGGCCCTTTCAAAACCGCGCCTTGTTCGACAATTGTCCCACGCCCGACAAACACATTGCTGCTGATGAAAGGTTTCCCGATGAGTTCGCCGAACACGGCCGGTTTCAAGCGAAACTGTAAATAACTCGCAATCTGTCTGAGCGCGTCCCAGACATACTTCTGGTTCTCAAACAACTTCGGATGGGCCGTATGTTCGAGGTTAAGGAATTCAGTGGGCGCAAACATCTTTTCGCGAACTAAACGCCGGTGCGCCGCGTAATTTTCTGGCCGTCCTTGGTGTCGCGCGCTTCCCAACCGCGAGCGCTCAATTCGTCGCGCAATTCATCACTTTTTCGCCAGTCTTTTGCAAGCCTCGCTTGCGTCCGTGAATCCGCCAGCTTCGCTATCTCCACCGGAAGTTCCGCTGTTTCCATCTCAAGATCGAGCACGCTGTTTATGCGTTCCCACCAATTCAACCAAGCATTCGCCGACGCGGCATCGAGTTCATTTCGATCCATCGCGCGATTGGTTTCACGAATTTTTTCGAACAAAAAGCCAAGCGCTGCGGAAATGTTCAGGTCATCGTCAAGCGCCTCTTCAAATTGCCGGCCGATACGCATGTCGGTCTTTTGCTTTTCGATCTGCCCCCCGGCGGTTTCGCGCAGCCGCATAAGCCAGTCGTCAATCCGGCCTAACGACTCGCGCGCTTCCTTCATTCCATCCCAGGTGAAATTGAGCGGCGCCCGATAATGCACACGGGCCAACGCGTAACGAATCTCGCGGCCGGTGTACCCTTTCTCCAGAACATCGGGAAGCGTGTAAAAGTTGCCTAACGACTTCGACATTTTCTGCCCATCGACAAGCAGATGGGCGCAGTGCAGCCAGTAACGCACGAATTTTTTGCCGGTACAGCCTTCGCTTTGCGCGATCTCCGCTTCATGATGCGGGAAAATGTTGTCGACGCCGCCGCAGTGAATGTCGATCTCATCGCCGAGCAGTGCCGTTGCCATCGCGCTGCACTCGATATGCCAGCCGGGACGGCCGCGGCCCCATGGACTCTGCCAGCCGACATCGCCATCCTCTTCGTCCCATGCTTTCCAAAGTGCGAAGTCGCCAATGTGTTCCTTGTCGTATTCGTCGTGTTTTACGCGGCCGGTCGATTGCAATTGGGTGAGATCGAAATGAGCGAGTTTCCCGTAAGCCGGAAACCTGTTGATGCGGAAATAAACTGATTTGTCCTCGGCTTGATAAGCCAGGCCACGCGAAATGAGCGTGCTAATCATCTCAATCATCTTGTCGACATAACGCTGCTCGGTCGCGGCGGGAAATTCATCCGCGCGCTTGATCCGCAAGGTTTCGATGTCCTGGAAGAAGGCTTCCTTGAATTGCGCCGTGAATTTTGTGAGCGGAACTCGAGCTTCGCGCGCGCCTCGGATGGTTTTGTCATCCACGTCGGTGATGTTCATGACGCGATGCACTTTGTAGCCACGCAGCTCAAGATGGCGCTGCAACAGATCTTCGAAAATGTAGGCGCGAAAATTTCCGATGTGGGCGCGGCTGTAAACGGTTGGGCCGCACGTATAGATGCCGATGTTGGGCGCTGCCGGATCCCGCGGCCGGAATTCCTCAAGTTGTCGCGAGTAGGTATTAAAAAAACGGAGTGCCATTTCTATGAATGAAAATGACGGAGTGGTGGAACAGCGCAGTGCATCACATCATTACACCAATCTTCCATCGCTCCTTTCCTCCTGCTCCACGGTCGCGATTGCCATTGCGGCGATGCCTTCGCCGCGCCCAATCGCACCAAGCCGTTCGTTTGTCGTCGCCTTGATGCTGATACGTGATTCAGTCGCGCCGATTGCCTGCGCAATTTTTTTTCGCATCGCCGGAATATAGGGTGCAATCCTGGGCGCCTCCGAAATCACGGTTGCATCGACATTCACGGCACGCGCTTTTTCTTTGGCAAGCAGTTCGCTCACGCGTTGCAAAATCTTGATGCTGCTGATGCCGCGAATCGATTCGTCGGTGTTTGGAAAATGCTGGCCGATGTCGCCGGCGCCGATCGCGCCGAGAAGCGCGTCCGCAATTGCATGGGAAAGAACATCGCCATCGGAATGTCCCTCTAGCCCGCGCGAGTGCGGGATTTCAACTCCGCCGAGGATCAACTGTCGATCTTCGGCCAAACGATGCACGTCGTAACCGATTCCGCATCGAATCATTTTCAAAGTTTCAAATCAATGACGCCGTTGGATGCGACGATGCTGTATTTCTCTTTCATATCTTTGCGCGGCCGCAGATCGACCGTGCCGCCGGCCGTCTCAACCAGAATCCAACCGGCGGCGATATCCCACAAGCTAATGCCTTGCTCGATGTAAGCGTCGAGTCGCCCGCAGGCCACATAAGCCATGTCGAGTGCGGCGCTGCCGAGCAAGCGGCATTTGCGCGCGCGATGAATCATCTGTTGCAAAAGCGGCAGGCCGGCCTCGATCGTTACACCCGTTTTGGAAAGTCCGACAGAGACGACGGCTTCGGCGAGATCGGCGCGCGCGCTCACGCGAAAGTGATGTCCGTTCAAGCGCGGGCTTTCGCCCTTTTGCCCGCTCCACATTTCGTCGCGCATGGGATCATAGATCACGCCGACAATGATCTCGCCCTGGAATCGCAAAGCAATCGAGACGCAAAAATGCGGAATGCCGTAGAAATAATTCACCGTGCCATCGAGCGGATCGACCACCCACTGATGCTTGCTCGCTTGATCGCCGACGATGCCTTCCTCGCCGTAAAGCGCGTGCTGCGGAAACTGCTTGAGAAGTAAATGTGTGATCAATTCCTGCGTCTGCACGTCGATTTCGAGTTTGATATCATGCGGTTCCAAAGAATTGACGCGGAGCGGTCGTTGGAAATTTTGCCGGAGCATTTCGCCGGCGGCGCGTGCCGCTTTCTCGGCCGCGTCGAGATAATGCTTCATGGCGAAACTACCTCGCACAAAGAGGACGAAGTGCACAACGGAAATCAAATTGAGATTTTGTTCGCGCGTTGCGCACTGTGGCCGCTCGCGCGGCGAGGATCTTCCATCCAACGCGCGCGTCGCGCAGAGCGCGACCGCTACAAGAAAAAACCGGGAGGAAGATAAATTTCCCTCCCGGGTTGAGGTTTGGACTTGTGACCTCGAATGCTCCGAGGTCGTGATCAGGCGTGAGGCGTTAATGCCTCTTTCTTTTTGCTGATTTTTTCTTCGCGGCTTTTTTGCGTTTTTTTGCCATCGACTATTCCCCCCTTTCAATCCGCAGATGCGGAGGGTTGTGAAGAGTTCGAGATGAATTCAACTTCACTTACAGATGGTTCAGTAATCATCACTTTTTTTTTGTCAAACATTTTTCTCGCATGTTTGTAAATATTTTTACGAGCGCGCGCGCGATAATTTTTTTGGGCGCGCGAGAAATTTTTTGTCGTTCGCCGTTTCGGAACAGAATCGTCACCTCATTTTCGTCGCTCTCCATTCCAGAGTCGGCGCAGCTCACGTCGTTCGCTACAATCAGGTCGCAATTTTTCGCGTGAAGTTTTTTCTCGGCGCTTTCTTCAACATCATTTGTTTCCGCCGCGAAACCAACGACGAGGAAGTGGCGATCTTTTTTTGCCAGCGAGGAGAGGATGTCGCGCGTGGGCGTTAGCTCGAGGCAGAAGTTCTCGTCTCGCTTCCTGATTTTCCGTGGAGAAACTGCTGCCGGTTTGTAATCGGCGACCGCGGCGCACATGACCAGGGCATCGCAGTCGCGAAGATGTCGATGTATCGCGGCGGACATTTCATCACTCGTCACGATTAACACCAAGCGAGCGTCGCGCGGTGGATCGAGATGCACGGGACCGGAAATCAAAGTGACGTCGTGTCCAGCTTCGACGGCCGCTTCGGCGATCGCGTAGCCCATTTTCCCCGATGAGCGATTGCTGAGATAGCGAACGGGATCGATCGGCTCGCGTGTCGGTCCCGCCGTGATGAGAAATCTCACGCGATGAGATTTTCCTGGCGCGCGAGCAGAAATTCCGCGCGAAAGGCGATGTCTTCGACTTTCCAAAGGCGGCCGAGGCCTTCGTAACCGCAGGCGAGCATTCCTTCTTCGGGTCCGATAAACTCGACGCCGCGCGATTTCAATTTCTCCACGTTTTCCAGTGTGGCCGGATGCGACCACATTTTTCCATTCATAGCTGGGGCGAGCAGAATCGGCGCACGGGTGGCCAGTGCGATGGCGGCGAGCGGATGATTCGCAAGGCCCTGCGCGAGTTCGGCGATGAGGTGCGCGGTGGCGGGCGCGATAAGGAGCAGGTTTGCGCGATCCGCAAGCTCGATATGCCCGGGTTGCCAACCTTCTTTTTCGTCGAAGAAGCTGGTCGTGACCGGATTTTTGG
>JBAQJG010000240.1:0-3649 GCA_049300145.1 Chthoniobacterales bacterium
GACAACTTCGAGATCGCTGTTCAACATATCTGAAGGCTGAGGACGCGGATTTTCTTCACGCCAGAAACCCGTTTGCCATCCACCCATCAGAGGACCGTTCGAGCTCACGGCTGCGTTTTGGATGCCGGGCAAGGCGCGCACTTTGTCAATCAACGCCTTGGAGAAGGTGGTGACCTTGTCTCGATCATTGTACCTTTGCCACGGTAATTCGAAGCGCGTAGTGAAGAGCGCGTGCGGTTCGTAGCCTAGTGAGAGCGATTGCAGTCGCGAAAAACTTTTCAGCACGAGTCCCGCTGCGACCAACAATGTCAGCGTGATGGCGATCTCGCTGATCACAAGCCAGTCCCGCGCACGCTTGGCGGATGGCGGATCGCCACTTCCGGAAGAACCAGTTTTCAAGGCAAGTTGAACGTCCGCGTGCGATGCTTGCCAGGCAGGCCAAAGGCCAAAAAGCACAGTGGTGAGCGAAGCGACCAGAAACGTGAAACCGAGCACCGGAAGATCGAAAGAAATTTGGTGAAATCGCGAGACGTCTCCCGGACTCAAGGCGATCAAGCCATCTCGCACCCAAATCGCGAGGAAAAAGCCGAGCACTCCGCCGAGAAGCGCGATCAAAAAACTTTCAATTAACAGCTTCTTGACGATTTCTCCGCGAGTTGCACCAACTGCGACGTGAACCGCAAATTCTCTCGAACGCGCAGCGCCTCGCGCGGCAAATAGATTTGCCAGGTTCGCGCAGGCAATCAGCAGCACCAACCCAACTGCACTCAAAAGCAATCCGAGATTGGTCCGATATTTTCCAACCAGATTCTCGAGCAACGGCGTGACTTTGGCCGTTTCGTTTCCGTTGGTGTCGGGATACGTTTTCTCCAAACGCGCCGCGATCCCTTTCATTTCCGTTCGCGCTTGCTCAAGCGTCACGCCGGGTTTGAACTTTCCCCAGACGTAGATCATCGGATGGATGAACCGCTGCATCCACACCGGGTTGTTGCTCCTTCGCAGCATCGACAACCAAACATCTGTGTCTTGAGGCGAAGTTACCTGCGGCGGCATCACCCCGATGATGGTGTAATTCTGGTCGTGCAAAGTGATGGACCGTCCGAGTACGCTGGCGGCGGCATTAAACACGCGTCGCCACAAACGATCACTGATCACAACCACTGGCGGCGCGCCGACTTTATCTTCGTCCTCACTGAAAGTGCGGCCGATTTTTGGTGGCAATCCGAGAATTTCAAAAAAATTGCGAGTCACTGACGCGCATGAAATCCGTTCGGGATCACGACCCGGAATGCCGCTTAGATTTCGCGATTCCTTGTGGGTGGCGGCGAGATGTTCGAAAACCGTATTGTCGTCTCGCCAGTCGAAATAGTCGGGGAGCGCAACCGAGTAATCCTGGCCTGGTCCGGAGGATTCGTTTAACACCATGATCCGGTCCGCGTCCGGATAAGGCAGCGGCCGGAGAAGCACCGCGTTGACGATGCTGAAGATGGCAGTGTTGGCGCCGATCCCGAGTGCGAGCGTAATAATGGCAACGGCAGCGAACGCCGGATTCTTGATCAACTGCCGAAAAGCCAAACGAAGATAGTTCATGATCATTCGTAACGAAGCGCGATTATCGGATCGACCTTGGTCGCGCGATGCGCCGGGATGAGGCAGGCAATCAATGACACCGCGGTCATGACAAACGCGGTGCCGAGAAGAATGGCGATGTGCAGCGTTGGCACGTCGAACAGAACGCTCTGCATCGCTCTTCCTGCCAGCCACGCGCCGATCAAACCGAGGATGGTTCCCGCCGCGAGAAGGCGCAGGCCCACCGAAAGGAATTGAGTTCCGATCTGCCGCCTCTGCGCGCCAAGCGCCATGCGAATGCCGATCTCGCGCCGGCGTTGCGCGACGGCGTAACTGAGAACGCCATAGGTGCCGATCGCCGCGAGGAGCAGCGCGACACTCGCGAAAATTCCGGCGAGCAGCGCCGGCGAGCGGCGCGCGATCAGACTCTCCGCTATGCGCGTATCCATGGAGCGGAGGTTATCGATCGCCAAGTCAGGATTGGTCGCGCGCACCAGTTTCCGCAGCATTTCAGCAAATGCTTCCGGGCGCTGGCTCGTTCGCGTGGCGACGAAGACGTTGATGCCGTCGGAATCCATGAATGGCAGGTAGACCGCGCCCTGCCCCTGCGGTTCCGTGAGCTCCGCTTGTTTTACCGCGCCGACCACACCGACAATGGTGAACAGTTTTGCGTCGTCCGAGTCGCTGCCTTGAAATATGCGAGGCGCCCGGTCTTTGCTTTGCTCGACGAACAATCGTTGACCGAGCGCGCCGCCCCCGCTGCCGCGGGGCCAGTAGCGCCGGGCGAAATCTTCGTCCACCACGCAGACCCGGTCCGCGCGATGAGAGTCGGCCGAAGTTAAGAACCGGCCGTCGCGCAAAGGAATACCAAGCGCGGCGAAGTAATCGCCCGTGACTTGATAGAGATAATGACCGTGCAATGATTCGCCCGCCGGCGGCACATAACCTTTCAGTGTGACCGCGCTCTTCTCGATATCTCCGCTCATGGGCACGTCCGTGATTGCTCCGGCCGCGCCCACCCCGGGTTGCTGACCGATTGCTTCTAGCAGGCGATTGAGGAAAGGGCGGGCGTTATACGCAAACGGCACCGTGACTTCTCCGGTGAGAACGTGATCAGGCCGGAAACCGGGAGAAACCGCCATCACTTTTTTCAGGCTCAAGCCGAGGAGCGCCGCACCCGCGAGCAAAACGAAAGCGAGCGCGATTTGCGCGACGATGAACCCGTGGCGAAGCCGTTGCGCGGCGCGACTAATCGTGCCGGTACGTGATTCCGATTGGAGCGCATGCGCCAGATGACTGCTCAGATTGAACCAGGCGATCGGCACGGCGATAACGACTCCGAGAACTACGGCGCCCGCGAGACCGATCAACGCAAGCCAGCCATCGAACGCAATGTGGGCGCCGAGCGGCAAACGATCCGCCCCGAGAACTTCGAGCAGCCGAATTCCCCACGCGCCCATCGCCAGGCCGAGCAATCCGCCGACGAAAGTCAGGAGAACGGTTTCGATCATTACCTGTCTCACAACATGCGCGCGACTCGCGCCCATCGATCGGCGGATCGCCATTTCTTTGGCGCGGCCGCTCGCGCGGATCAGAAGGAGGTTAACCAGATTAACCGCTCCGATGAGCAAAAGAAAAAACACGCCAGCCTGCATCAGCAAAAGGGTTGGACGAATCGAGCGGACGTGCTCCGCATGCAACGGCCTAACAAGTGATCGGAAACCCGCTTCGGCCATCATCTTCGCCTCGGGATTGTCTTCTTCGACGGCGGCGTTGTGCGCGTCGATTTGTGATTGCGCTTCGGCCATCGTCGCGCCCGGTTTCAAGCGCGCGATCATGTGCGTGCCGCCGCCGCCCGAATGGCGCTGCTGCGGCGTGCGTTCCAGCAACCTGGATCTTATCGGCAGAAAGAGACGTGCTTCCGAGGAAAGGAAGCGAAAATCAGGAGGCAACACGCCGACGATCTTTCTCGGCATGGTATTCACGCGGATGTCGCGGCCGAGGACGTTGGGATCGGAATTAAGACGCTGCCGCCAGTAGGCGTCGGTCACGATAGCCACTCCGGCGCCTTTGCCTTTCG
>JBAQJG010000241.1:0-8247 GCA_049300145.1 Chthoniobacterales bacterium
CTGAAGCGGACGACTTCATTCGAAATTGCATCACTGACCGGAAGTCCTTACCCCGGTTGAACAAAAGGATGGATTTCGCGTCAACTCTTGCGGTTCCATAGCGATCTTCAAGATTCCAACTTATGAAAAACAAATCAAAGTTCACTATTGGCGCATGCATTGCAGCTCTGGCCTTTTCCGCGCCGCTCACCGCGCAAACGATGCCGAGGAAATCGGCCTCTTCTTCGCCCTCTCCAAGTGCAAGCGCGTCAGCGGTAGCTTCGCCCGGCAAACCAAGCCCGCATCCCATTCCCTTTCACGGGATGGTTTCCGCAATGGATAAAAACGGAAAGACGTTCACCATTGCAGGCAAGGAGAAATCGCGTGTCTTCAAGGTCACGGATAAAACGACCGTAACGAAGGGTAAAAACACGGCGACGATAAAAGACATCGCCCCGAACGAAGAAGTCAGCGGCTCATACTGGAAGAACGCTGATGGTTCGCTTGAGGCCAAACAAGTGAAGATTGGTCCGATCAGCGAAAAGAAATCAGGAGAGGAAGGAAAGAAACCCAAAGCGACCTCGAGCCCAGCGGCCTCGCCCGCTGCATCACCCAAATCGTAATTCAATTATTGAATAAGATCGACAAGTAAGCCTGCTACGACCCGGTTGCTTGCTGCAGGTTTTATTTTTTCTTGTTGGCGAATACTTCAGCAAAAATGGCGACGGTCATAGACCGCCGCTACAGTTTTATTTTTCGCCAGCGCCTCTTCGCGCGACGCGCAGATCGGCAACAAAATGCCCCTACTCGCGCTGGCGGGATTCTTCGTCCGGTTGTCGAAGCAAAGAGGAAGGGTGGACTGTCGCCACCACTTTCGGCGCGAGGTTGCTGACAAAAGTTTGCCACGTTCTCGCGTGACCCGAAACGGCCAAAAATGGCCTAGCCAGCGGTCGATCCGAGACAAAGGAGCAATTTCGGCCTAACGAGTCGCAGCTCCGCATCCAACCAGGACCGGCAGGCGGCAATTTCGCGTGCGTTCGGTTTCTTGTGAATGCGTCTGTTTCCGGCGCGGCTCCGATTTGAAATGCTTCACCGCATTCGTGACGTAAACTTGCTTGCGATCGATTCCGGCTTCGCGCGCGTCCATAATTTTTCCCGCCGGTCCGACAAAGGTTTGCCGGCGACATCCTCGTAATCGCCGGGTTGCTCCCCGACCAACATAATCGGTGCGCCCTTCGGGCCTTCGCCGAAAACGGTTTGTGTCGCCCGTTTGCAAAGATGACAAGCCGTGCAATCTCGCGCCGCATTGTGCAGTTCCGTTAAGCTCGATGTCTCTGGTACCGACGCCGGCCGCCAGCTTTCCTCGGTTTTGGTTTGCATATCTCGAACATGAATCGAAACTCGCCCACGATTCGTGTTTACCTGTAGGTTCGCCGCCTGCTCGCGAATTCTTTCGGAGTCCTCGGCAGCATTTCGAATGATTCTCGAAGCACCCTGCTTAATTCTGCGACCATTTCGCGGGGAAGATATCGACCTTCTGGCCGAGCTGATGGCGAATGAGGATTTCATGCACTTCTCGCTAGGCGTTTACTCACGCAAACAAACGGCGGCTTTTCTGGAAAAAATTCTCGCGTGGCAGAACCGCGGTTTGCCTTCGCAATTTGCCGTGCTTAGACGCGCGGATAATCAACTGATCGGTTACTGCGGCTTCTTCCATCAAGAAGTCGATGGAACGAATGAAATTGAAATCGGTTATCGATTGCATCTGAATTATTGGAACAAGGGCCTGGCAACCGAAGCAGCGCAAGCGGTCCCCGCGACCATCCCTTTCGCGATCTGAATTTGCCGGGTGTCATTTCATTGATTCATCCAGAGAACGCGGCCTCGCGCCGGGTGGCGGAAAAAATGCGGATGCAATTCGAGCGCAAAACCGTTTTCAAAGGATTCCCAGCGCTGGTTTTCGCGATTAGCCGCGAACGGTGGGTAACGAGTCGTGCCGCTTGAGAAATTCTTCGGCCAGGGCGCGATAAGCGCGCGCGCCGGTTCCCTTCGGATCGTATTCCAGAATCGATTTCCCGAAACTGGGCGCTTCGCTTAAACGCACTGTGCGTGGGATCACCGTGGCGTAAACGCGTTCGCCGAAATGCGCTCGAACTTCAGCCACAACTTGCCCGCTCAGCTTTGTCCGGCCGTCGAACATCGTCATGACAATACCGCCAATTTCAACTTGCTCGTTTGCGCCCGAGTCGCGCACTTGCTTGACCACACGCACAATTTTCACCAGTCCTTCGAGCGCGAAATATTCGCACTGAATCGGAGTCAAAATCTCATCCGCCGCGGCCAGCGCATTCGTCATCAAAATCCCAAGCGAAGGCGGACAATCCAGGAAAATGAAATCGAACGTTTGATCGGAACGGAGGATCGACAACGTTTGGGCGAGACGCGTGAGGTGGTCGTTCATGCGCGCGATCTCCACTTCCGCGCCTGCCAGGTCGAGATCAGCCGGAATGAGAAACAAGCGCTCGATGCGCGTGGGCAACACTTTTTCTACAATCGAAGCTCCACCCAGCAGCGAGTCGTAAATGCTCTCGCTCTCAACTTCCTGCATGCCGAGGGCGCTGGTCGCGTTTGCCTGTGGATCAAGATCGACGATCAAAATGCGCAATTTGTTCTCGGCGAGGGCGACGCCCAGGTTCACCGCCGTCGTCGTTTTACCCACGCCGCCTTTTTGATTTGCGATCGCAATAATTTTCATGAAACCGCGAAGCTTCTCATGCGCGGGGAACAATCAATGTGCGCAATTCGAATGTCCGCCGGCCATCCCGCTCTTTCCAAAGCAAATGATCGGCATCCGGCAACATCTCGGTCACTTCCAACTCACCCGATTTCATCAGCCAGCGTTGGAAGATTTCGAGAAAAAGATAGCTCTCCAGATCAATGAACACCGGTTTGGTATCTTTATCGCGTCCTTCCGCGCCGCTGCGACGAAGGGCCTGCTCGGTGGGACGAATGTAAACGTGACGCGGCCAATCTTTTTGCGCGCGCAATCGATCGACGGCGAGCACGAGATCACGCGAAACGCCGGTATAATCGCCGGCCGGAAATTCCTCGCGGGCAACCGTCCATGTGCGCCGTTGCACAATTACACGTCCACAGCGCAAGCGCGGCGTATGCGGCGCAAGTCCAAATTGGAACGGATGAAAACCAAGCGGAATGACCCAGGCGCGCGCGAACGATCCGAGGTATTCGCGCGTTCCCATTTTGCGAACGCAAACGTCGCCGTTTGTTTCGTCGACATAAACTTCTGCCTCTGCCGGAAGGACTGTGCGCCAATTGCGGTTGCCTCGTTGGGGTGCGACGAAATTCGAAAATTCCGGAAGCGCATCAAAAAGACGAACGGCCGTGTGCGCCGTAAAGTCCGCCGCAAAAAAACCGAAATGGAAATTCGGTTTACCTGCGACGGTGCGGGCGAGCGCCTCATTGAGCGCAGCTTTGTCGGGACAAGCCCAGTACATGCAGTGATGCAGTAGCGCAGGCGGCGGATGCAACTCGGCCAGAATCCAGCGGTATTCGCCGCGAGCGACTGCTTCGATCGACTCGGCGGCGATTTGCAGGTCGGCGGACGGATATGTGTATTCGTCGAATTTGGGATATGAAAAATTTTCGCGAACAACATGACAATCATTAAGACTAAGCTCGTACTCCTCGGAACCGATATGTGGACGAAGCCGCTCGCGAAAAACGGCTTTCACTTCCTGAAACGCCATCACCGCCAGTCCGACCAGGCCGGGTCCGGTGAGCGGCAACTTCGCCATGTCACACGCATGAAGAAATGCCGGAAGCGGCATTGCGTCTTTTTTTGACGCGGCCTTTTCAAGGACCTGGCGCAAACCGGCAGCGACACGACTTGCGATGAAGGCATAGGAATCGCGCCAGAAGTCGATCCACGGCGCCGTTTCAACCGCGACCTCGTTGATGAGATCTTCGTCGATGCGGAAATTGCATTCGCGAAAACATTCTTCGCCGATTGGATTGGCGGCTGAATACAAAAACCGGTCGCCCGGCTTGCGCACCGCGCCTAACGACTGAAACCGGGAGCGCGTTTCATCCAAAATTCCTTGTCGATCCTTCGGTTCGATCGTGCCGGCAAATTTGCGCGGGAGCTCGGCGATCGGCTGCAGGATCGACAACCACTTTGCGCGCACGTTGCCACCGCGCCACTTCTCGACATCCTCGCGCAAGACGGCAAAAGCATGCGGCTCCAGCGCCGGAACTTCGACGGCGCATCGCAGAATCTTTTTCTCGACGAGCGCCCGAATAGTCTCTGGCAAAACGCGCAAAGCATGAATGGGCGTTTTTCCGTCACAACGTTCAATGATCCCCGCTTCTTCCGAGGTAAGCGGAGTTGTGTCGCCGCTTTCGGTAAAAATAAACATTTGTTTGTCAATCCTGCCGTTGGGATGCAAGCGGGGCGAGAGTTCGGCAAAGATTTCGGAGTCGGCATTCATCACAGCCGCAGTTGCATGTGCCGTCCAGCGCTCAAGAAAAACGTCACGAGCCGCTATCCCTGGCTGGATGTCGATCTTCAATCCGCGAATCTGTTGGTCGGCCTTGCCCCAGCCGGTGGGTCCGAATTCGCTGAACGTGTCGTTCTTCGCGCAAATACGCTGCAAGTACAAAAGCAGGTGCCGCTCGCGGTCTCCAGCGCGCGCGTTGCGGTGCGTCAAGTCACTCGTCGCAGACACGGCCAGCAGACTGGCCAGCAGCTCACGCACGCCGCCCACGCCAAAAATAAGATGCCGCGGTAAAAGGATTCGGGCTGATTTTAAGAGCGCCGCACGCGCATCGCCGAGCTCGCGCTCAAGCGTAGCCTGAAGTTTCGATTCGAGAGCCAATACGTTAGCCGCGGCGTCAGCATAGTTTGTGAATACACGCGGCTGTGGACCAACTATCCCGGCCGGGGCGCGCCTCAGACGGACGGCAACACGCAAAGCGCGGAATGCCTGCTCGGAAAGGAGGCGCTCAGGCGAGCGAAAGAGATTTTCCACCTCCGCACTCGCCTTTGTCAGTTCCTCCTTTCGAGCGCGCAATTCACGCGCAACGGAAATTGTTTCAGGTGTGGCGAGCGGCTCCAGTATGTCGAACGGCACACCGGCCATTCGAATCAGAAAAATCGGCGCGATGTGGTAGGCAGAGGGCACGCGTTCAGCAAAACCAAACACGTCAGAGCTGACAAGTTAAACCGATTCGCCCACGCACTGTAACACGGGCCTCGCGGCCCGTTCGGGCTTTTCACGGCCCACAGGGCCATGGCTACATCTCAGTTATTCTGAAGCGGCAACCGAATCGTGAATGTGGTGCCGACGCCCGGCGTGCTGTCCACTTTGAGCGAGCCGTTGTGATCCTCAACAACTTTTTTTGTGATGTAGAGCCCAAGGCCAGTTCCGCTCTTGCCCTGTTTGGTCGTGAAATAGGGATCGAAAATCTTGTCAATCCGAGCCGGGGGGATCCCGTGACCATCATCTTCTACGCGAAGGTCCACATAGAAATCCTTCCGCGCGCAATCCACCGAAACCAATCCTTTCTTGCCCGCACAAGCTTGCACCGCATTAATGATCACGTTCTGAATGGCACGTTTGATTTGCACGGCATCGCCAAGAAGAATGCACGTGTCGTCGCAAATATTGGCTTTCAACTCCACGCCATTCTGGACGGCTATAGACCCAACGCCTTTGATTACCTCGCGCAGAATGGCCGAAACCGACATCGGCTTGTGCGGCGAGGCGCCGACGCTGCCGTAACTTTGCCACATCGTGAGGAGCTCGCGGCAAAGCCGCACGTTTTGTTCGATGATGCTCAGTTCTTTAATTGAGGCGGCGTTTTCAGTGGCGCCTCCGTTTTCAGAACGCTCAAGTTTTTTTGCGAGCAATTGGACGTAACCCCAAACGATTGTGAGCGGATTACCCAAATCGTGGACAAACTCGGCCGAAGCCTGGCCGAGCGAGGCGAGCCGTTCCTTTTGCGCCAGTTCTTTAAGCAGGCGATTATTTAGTTCCTTGATTTCGGCCGCTGCACGTTCGCCGGCTCGTTGCACACGCGTGCGTTCGACGTTGCGTCCGACTACTTTTCGCATTTCGCCCGCGTCGAAGGGCTTATTGATGTAATCACTGGCGCCGAGCCGGAGCGCTTCCTGTGCGGTTTCGAGAGCCCCGAAACCGGTGAGCATGATGACGGAAAGATGTGGATCAATTTCACGGATTCGTCGCAAACCTTCGATGCCGGTCGCGCCCGGCATGCGGATGTCCATCACGACGGTATCGGGTTGTTTCTCCTGCAGGAGTTTGATGCCGGCATCGACGCAATCGGCCGTATGCACATTGTAATCTGGCTTAAGCAGCATCCTCAGGCTCTCGCGCGGACCCATTTCGTCGTCGATAACCAGGACTTGAGGATTTTGCGGCGAGGCGGTCATAATCGGCCAAGCCGGTTAGAAGCTAGGCGCGTGCCGCATGCGACCAGAGAGGACAAATATCTGCAAGTCATGGGGGAACTCGGCTGGGAGATTGAAATAGATTTTGCTCGTGCGCAAGCTTCAATTTGTGAATAGCATGCAAATTCAGTGAATAAGGTCACGCGGAGAGCGCCCCAGAAATATAATGACTGAATTTAATGTAGCGTTTAGAATGCATCGTGATCTGTTTGTGGTCGTCGAGATCGATAATTACTTCGCAACTCTAACGAGTCACCCAATCCGCCGAAGGCGAGGACCGAGATTGGCACGGCTGCGTTGGCAAGCACCTTGCGGCTTGCGGGAAGAATTATTTCCTAAGCGTGGATTAGGCACGGTTCCAGCATCCACCATCCACCATCCAGGATCCAACTCATGAACAAGCGCAATCGAGTCGTCATCACCGGCATTGGGATTCTCGCTCCTAATGGAATCGGGCTCGAAGCATTTTGGGAATCCCTCCTCGCCGGCCGCAGCGGCATCGGGCCGATCACACTCTTTGATGCAAACGGCTATAAGAGTCGAATCGCTGGCGAAATCAAAGACTTTAACCCGGAGGATTACATAGAACCGGAGTTAAGGCCGGAACGAATGGCGCGTCACACGCAGCTCGCCTATACCGCGGCCATGATGGCACTAAAAGATGCCGGCCTAGATCCGAGCAATCTTGAGTTGCCCAGCCCGACGCCAGTGGTCATTGGGGTAAGCACGAGTGCGATTGACGTGATCGAGAGCGTCTATTTTGCGATGCGGGGCAAGGGCCCAAATCGCGCACCGACAACCTCAGCGGCGGCTTCGATTCCTCAAGCGGCTGCCAATGTAATTGCCGACCGGATCGGGATCTCAGCAAACGCCGCGACAGTTTCTTCCGCCTGTCCATCCGGAGTCGATGCTCTGGCAGATGCGGCTGCAATGATTCGTTCCGGCGAAGCAGAGATCGCGATTGCCGGAGGAGCCGATGCTCCAATCACGCCGCTAACAATGGCAAGCTTTATCGCGAGCGGGCTAAGTTCATCGCGTAATGACGAGCCGGAAAAGGCAAGCCGACCATTCGACCTTGATAGGGATTCCGGTGTGATTTCCGAGGGCGCCTGTGTGATGGTGCTGGAAAACTTAGAACGCGCGGAGGCGAGAGGAGCGCGGCTTTACATCGAGATCAGCGGGTATGGCAAAGAGCGCGATCTTGATCCGCAGAAACCAGCGAGCGGGCTTGAGGATTCTATGAAAATTGCTTTGGCCAACGCACACCGGACTACGGACGATGTCGACTATATATGTGCATACGGGCCCGGACACCCTGTCTTGGATGTCGCCGAGGTAGGTGTCATCAAAAAAGTATTTCAACGGCGCGCATACGAAGTGCCGGTTAGCTCAATAAAAGGCGTGACAGGTAATCCATTAGCCGCTGGTGGACCGTTCCAAGTTGCTTCTTGCGCGCTCGTTATTCGCGACCAAATAATTGTCCCCACCGCTAATTACGAGACTCCGGATCCAGCATGCGATCTCGACTTCGTTCCCAAGCGAGCGCGCAAGGCCAACGTAAATTGTGCACTCGTAAATGTTCGCGGCCTTGGCGGCAACGCGAGCAGCCTAGTGGTTGATCGCATTGCAGCTTAAATGAATAGCGCCGCCGCTCCGACCCTGGTCGCGCTAATCATACAATGCGGACTAGGATTGGTTGTCTTCTTCGCTAATCGCGAGCGGCGATCGAATCAATGCTTTCTTATCCTATCGCTGGCTATCGTTGCTTGGATGGGAAG
>JBAQJG010000242.1:0-6192 GCA_049300145.1 Chthoniobacterales bacterium
GTTCTGCACCAGCGACGGATCGTGCGGATGCGTAAAGATGCCGATCTTCGCGTCGGTCAGAACGAGGCCGCGCACTAAATCGTTTTGCAAATAACGTTCGATCGCGCGGCCGAGCGGTTCTTCCACCAAACTGCGCCAGGCTTCGCGCGAAACGTCATCGACATCGAACCGGCGCTTGAACTCTTCTTTCGGAACCAGCGGCTCTAGCATCGTGTCCCAGACATGCTCGGCAAAAACGCGCGAGAGATTGTAAAACTTTTTCATCTGCTCGTACTCGGTGTCGTTTCCTGTAAGATCGGCAATCGATCGCCGGCTCTGTTCTTCATCGACATTGCTTAAGAGCAAACCGTCGTGGTGCCCATCTTTCACGTAGGGCGTGAACGACGCGGTCGCGCGCCTGCGCAGATCGAGGTTCAATCCGAGATCGCGAATGATTTTCTCCGGGAACAAACTGACGAGATACGAATAGCGCGACAGTCGCGCATCGTAATTGGCGAACACCTTTTGCGAAGTCGTCGCCCCGCCGACGTAATCATTCTTCTCCAGCAGCAGCACGCTCAACCCCGCGCGCCCGAGATAAGTCGCCGCCACCAGCCCGTTGTGACCAGCTCCTAAAATCACCACATCGTACCGCGAGTTCATTGAATATTAGCTATCCTCCTGATTGCCGTTACCTGCCACGCCGTAGCCTTGGCGAAGGCGGGTGGCCCGCACCAAGAATAACGACGTCGTATTTGGATTTCATTTCGTCTGGACTCTTAGCCACTCGAAGCGATCACGAAAGCGAATGTTCGAAAGAATCTGCTCCTCCGCACCGGTACTTTCCAAGCAAAGATGACTCGCGAACGCGAAACCGTAAGATCGACATTCGATTGTCGGTTCTGTTCTTCTGACATGACGTGATCACTTTTCTCAATCGAAGATCAGCACGCTCTTTCTAAATTGGACGTTGGGCGTTGGATGTTGAGCGTGGGGCGTTTTCTTCTCAGCCTTCGAGCCTTTAGCTTTTCCATGCTAAAACGACGCGGAGCCGCTCGTAAACCTCGGTGACTCGCTCCAGTGGAAAGATTTCATTCATCAACTGGCAGAAATTTGATGATAATTGTCATTGCTGCCAACCACCCACCCCGAGAAGGTAACGTCATGAATGAACGAACAAACACGACCAATAGAAGAGGATTACTGAAAACAGCAGCCGAATTCGGTTTGATGGCTGTAATCGCGCTGTCGCCCATTGGTGAACTTTCCGCGAGTTCAGGCCCGGTCGAAGCGACGAGTGGTTCCGACGAGAACAAACCGGCGGTCAAAGCAAATCCGCTCAAACCTCCTGTCCAAGGCAGTATCCCCGTTGCCTTTCTCGTTTCAGAAGGCGCAGTGATTATCGACTTCTGTGGGCCATGGGAAGTCTTCCAGGACGTTAACGTTCCCAGCCGCCACGACGCTCCATTTCGTCTGTACACCGTCGCCGAGACGACCGCCCCCATTCGAGCAAGTGGCGGGATGAGAATCGTACCCGACTACACCCTTGCGAACGCTCCGGCGCCGAAGGTCATCGTCATCCCGGCCCAAAGCGAGCCAAGCGCGGCAGTGCTGGAATGGATTCGCAAGTCGACAAAAAACACCGACGTAACCATGTCGGTTTGCACTGGCGCATTTGTTTTGGCGAAAACCGGCCTCTTGTCGGGCAAACCTGCGACCACGTTTCACGCGGCGTTTCGGCCTTTTGCCATTCAGTTCCCGGATATTCAACTCAAACGCGGAGCCAGGTTCGTCGAGGATGGCAATCTCGCTACTGCGGGCGGACTTTCCTCCGGTATCGATCTCGCGCTCCGCGTGGTTGAGCGCTACTACGGTCGCGAGATCGCTCGAAAGACGGCCTACGAAATGGAGTACCAGGGAGAAGGCTGGATGAACGCAGATTCAAATCAGGTTTACGCCAACGCCCCTGTCTCAACGGCCGAGCATCCACTCTGTCCGGTGTGCGGGATGGATGTTGACCCGGCGACCGCTCCAAAGTCCGTCTATAAAGGCAAGACTTACTACTTCTGTTCCCAGGGAGACAAGGACCGATTCGACGCAACTCCCGATAAATTCGCGAGCTCCCAATAAGTTATGACCAACCAACAAGAATCCACCTACGCCCTTCTGGTGCGCTCGGAAGAAAAAAACCGCGGCGTGCTCGAAATCATTCTTTATGCGCTTTTCATTTTTAGCGCGCTCGTACCGCTCTGGCAATTCGCGCAGCAACCAGTGAAGGTTCCGGCCGCTGGACTGCAGCCTGCGCACTGCGTCGCTTGCATGGACGCAGGTAAAAAGCGTGATGCGGCAAAGGGACACCCGGCATCTGGGAAGTTTCGTACGATCGAGAAAAGTGAACCGCTTATTTAATAAGGAGCAGGTTCAACCGCGAACGCGGCGGGTGGTCTTCATTGCCGGGCCGGGGACCGAGATTCTCGATCTGGTTGGGCCGCTTCAAGTCTTTGCTCGCGCTGCCGAAATGTTCGGCAAACAAAATCCTGGATCGCCTCCAATCTATTCCGTCGAAGTCGTCACCACATCTGCTCATCGGTCGTTTGTTGCCAACTGCGGACTGCGCGTCACCGCGCACAAAACTTTTCGGCGAGTGCGCGGAAAGATCGATACCCTGCTCATCGCGGGTGGCAGCGCGATCGAACAGGATGAAATAAGCAGTGACGTCGTGCATTGGCTGAGAAAGATCGCCGGACGGATCCGGCGAATCGGCTCGGTCTGCACCGGCGCAATGCTGCTTGCTCGAGCCGGTTTGCTCGACGGCCGCCGAGCGACAACTCATTGGAACTGGTGTCACGTTCTCATCAAACGGGCCCCGCGTGCGAACGTTGATCCCAATCCAATATTCGTCCGCGACGAGAATGTTTACACGTCTGCCGGAGTCACCGCGGGAATGGACCTTGCCTTGGCGCTGGTCGAAGAAGACTACGGTTCTCGGCTGGCGCTGCAGGTTGCGCGCAACCTGGTGCTCTATTTGCGCCGGCCAGGTGGACAATCGCAGTTCAGTGCCGCGCTCTCTCTGCAACTGACCGACCGAAAACCGTTGCGTGAGCTAGAGTCGTGGGTACTCGACAACTTAAACAAACCGCTCAACGTGCCGGTGCTGGCGCAACGGGTAGCGATGAGTCCTCGCAACTTTGCCCGAGTCTTTACCAAAGAGATGAAGACCACGCCGGGGAAGTTCATAGAGCGCCTGCGAGTCGAAGCCGCTCGCCGGCGACTGGAAGAAAGTCAGAACAGCATGGAAACGATTGCGGGAGAGTGCGGCTTTGGGAATGTCAATTCGATGCGCAACGTTTTTCAGCGCGCGCTAAAAATTGCACCCGGGCAATATCGCCGCCACTTCCGAAGCGGCCGCCACTCGAAACGCGCCGAAAGGCAAAGGCTTCAATAAAATGATTGCGCGATTTCAGCGTTTCAATAATTGCTTCGGCCATTCTGTTAAACGCTGTTGCCAGTGCGCAGGTCACTTCGCTGGATGAGAGCGCAGCAACACGAAGACGGCGCTCGATTACATCGAAGGCTGGTACTCAGGCGACGCTGGACGAATGGAACGCGTGCTTCATCCCGAATTGGCCAAGCGCATGATCTCGACCGATCCGAAAACAGGGCGGCGCAGCCAATTCAATCACATGGGCGCAATGGCGCTCGTGCAACACACGCGCGACGGCGGCGGGAAAAAGACGCCGCAAGATCGACAATTGAAAGAGGTCACGATTCTCGATCGTTACAATAATGTAGCCGTCGTTAAAGTCGTCGCGTCCGATTGGATTGATTATCTCGAAGTCGCGAAGTGCAACGGCGAATGGAAAATCATCAACGTGTTGTGGGAGTTGAAGCCTAAGCCTTCGGTGGCGGAACCGTGAACGTAGTGCTTGAATCGAGCTCACCTCTCGCATCAGAGTCGTTCCGCTGCGTCCCGCGTGCGTTGCTCGTCATCTTGCGCGTCTATCTCGGCGTGATCTTGTTAATTACGAATCTCGGCAAGCTGACACGCGACAACCCATTCTCGACGGAAATGCTCGGCTTTCTTCGAGGTGTCGCAACGCGCCGCGCGCCCGTGCCTTACCTCCACTTCCTGGAACAAGTGGTCATCCCGCACTCTACCTTATTCAGTTATCTCGTGATGACCGGCGAAGCGGTAGCGGCGCTCTCCCTTCTCACTGGAACGATGACGCGCGTTGGCGCTGCCGTCGCCACGTTTCTGTTCCTGAATTACATGTTGGCGAAGGGCCGCATGTTCTGGTCGCCGGACAGTGAGGACGCCGCAGTCTTCTTCATTGCGCTCGTGGTTTTCCTCGGTCGCGCTGGTCGAGTGTGGGGGGTTGACGGCTATCTCGCGAAGCGTTGGCCGAAGCCTCCACTTTGGTAACGGAAGCTTCTCATTGTTTTCGTTGACATTGCTGCTGCGTCTTACAATATTGTAACATGGGTAACACAATTACCATTCGTGTTCCAAAGCCCCTTGCAGCTTGGCTACAGGAAAAGGCTGCTCGTACTGGAATGTCCCAGGGACAAATCGTCCGTGAACAACTCGAGCGCGTGCGTCGCACCGATAAAGGAGCAGGGAAATTCATGCGGCTGGCTGGCGCAATGCGCGGTGCACGCGATCTGTCCACCCGCAAAGGTTTTTCCAAATCGTGAAAGCGATCGCCGATACCGGCTTTCTTGTCGCCTTCGCTAACGCCCGCGATTTACATCACGCCTGGGCGCTGGACGTAGCCGAGCAGGTCACGGAGCCGCTGCTGACCTGCGAGCCCGTTTTGGCCGAAGCCGCGTTTCATCTCGCAGACGCCGGTCTCGTGCTGGAAATGATTTCCGAAGAACTAATTCGGCTGGATTTTGTCTGCAACGATCATCTCGCTCACCTCGCGGCCTTGGCAAAACGTTACAAGGATCGAAAACCGGACCTGGCCGATCTCTGTCTCATCCGAATGAGCGAGCTGCATCCGAAACACAGTATCATTACCGTGGACGAAGACTTTCGTGTCTATCGGCGCAACAAGCGAGAAGTCATACCAATGATTTCACCGCCCCGGCGTTAGACCGCGCTGATCTCTGGCCTCTGAACATGAAGACAGTTCAATTGCCGGACGGTGATCGCGTGCCGGCGTTAGGCCAAGGCACTCGGCGCATGGGCGAGAACAAAAGCGCGCACTCAGATGAGGTCGCGGCTTTGCGTTTGGGTATCGATCTCGGCATGACCTTGATTGATACCGCGGAAATGTACGGCGACGGCGAAGCAGAAAAAGTCGTGGCCGACGCGATTGACGGGCAGCGCGATCGCGTTTTCGTCGTCACCAAAGTTTATCCGCACAACGCCTCGCACACGGAGCTCCCGAAAGCATGCGAGCGCAGCCTCAAGCGGCTGCGCATCGAGGTCATTGACCTTTATTTATTGCATTGGCGTGGCGACATACTGCTCGAAGAAACAGTGGAGACATTCGAGAAACGTCGGAACGCCGGAAAAATTCGGCGTTGGGGCGTCTCAAACTTCGACCTCGATGATATGAAGGAACTTAATGACGAAATCCTGATGACGAATAACGAACAGAAGCGCTCTGCCTGTTCCGCAAATCAGGTTCTCTACAATCTCATCGAGTTCGAACTTTTGGCCTGGAGCCGAAAGAAGAAAATTCCGATCATGGCCTATTCGCCTGTCGGCCACGGGAGAGGCCTACTCGAGAACGCGACGCTAAAGAAAATCGCAAAACGTCACGTCGCGACTTGTCACGCCGAAGCCTCGCGCGAAGGCTGGACATCCGCGCAGATCGCCCTCGCCTGGGTCCTGCGTCAGGACGGCGTTGTCGCCATTCCAAAAGCGAGCAACGAAACCCACGTTCGCGAAAACGCGGAGTCAGCGAAGATTCGGCTAACGAAACAGGATCTCGCCGAAATCGACCGGGAATTTCCTCCACCAAAATCCAAGCGGCCGCTGCCGATGCTCTGATCGGTGAAACGCGATCTGCGAGCGCGATTAAGCCGGGGGAGCGCACAGCCTTCCCGTCCGTGTGCGGGCACCCTCGCGTGTTGATGCACGCGCCCTCGTCGGCATGGACTTTCGCTTTCGGAATGAAACGGTGTTTCGGCGAGGCGCCGAAACCAACACGCGAGGGCGCGCGTGCTCCCATACAACGCGTCATCCCTGTCGCTTTCCATCTT
>JBAQJG010000243.1:0-2197 GCA_049300145.1 Chthoniobacterales bacterium
GCTGCGACGCGAGATATGCCGCCTTCAACTGGAAATACCAGCGCGCCTGCCGGTCGGCGTCGTCGATCAGCATCATGCGTGGCTGCACTTTCAGGCCCGGCTGCTGCCGCTGGATCACGTCTTGATCCTGCGCGATGAAGCGGTTGCCAAAAAATCTTAGGAACGGCGTCACAGGGAACCAGCGGAACAGGTTCCACGCCGCGACAAAATCCAGGCGGCACAGGTCGCGCCGGATCGGCGTGACCGTCGTGCGGTTTGTGAACCAGTACGCGCCGCAGCGCACTTGCTCGGTGCGCATGTTCGGCAGCACAAAATCGATCTGCGTCGTGACTTCATCGCCGTAAAAGCGCAGCAGCTTGTACGGGCCGCTGTTGGCCGAAGGCGCGTGCGAACTCATGCGAAAGCCTTGCGGAATCGGCTCGAATGTTTTCTGTTTTTCGCGGATGCTGCGGCGGCTGCGCCACCACCACGATTGGTGCACGAACGGGCCGTGCGCAGGGTCCATCAGGCCGACGATGCCTGTGTCCATGCTGCAGGTGAGATCGGCGGTGAGATGCGCGATGCGGTAACGCGTGCTGAATTTCGGCAACTCGGGAGCGGGTGCGATCATCGCGCGATCCACGGAGCGGCCCTCGGGATTCGCCAGATACACCCAAACGTAGCCGTCGCGCTCCTCGCACGGAAAACTGCCCGCATAGATGCGGTCGCACTGCAGCTTGGAATCCGCCGTGATCGAGGGAATCTCGCGGCACTGTCCCGTATGCGCGTCAAAGCGCCAGCCGTGATACGTGCACTCGACGGTCTCTCCGTCGCACGATCCCGCCGAAAGCGGAAACGCGCGGTGCGGGCAAACATCGCGCAGCGCAAACGCTTTCCCGGCGGCGTCGCGCCCAAGCACGAGCGGCACTTCCATCCGCATCGAAGTCACGAGCGCGCGCCCACGAAGTTCGTCGCTGCGCAGCGCCGGATACCAGAAACCCCACAGCAGTTCGCCGTCGATGCTTGATGCCGTTGTGCCGGGGATCAGTTGCGTTTGGTTCATCGCCACACGTAATCGCACGCCTATGATATACCGATAGTACTCAGTCTCAGCCTCGCATGACTATTGTGTCAGATAGGAATCCGCATCACTTCAGACGGCCAAATTTTTCGCTTCATAGTGATACGATCGGTAAAGAAATAAGCTGACGTCTGTTTTGCGCTTTGGATGTCCCGCCAAAGGGGTAAGTACAGTGAAAATTATCAAGTTCGATCCTAATCTGCCCACTCTGCAGGGAGATCCAAAGCGCCAGAAGAAATCAGCCCGACGAGAACGCGCGAACCGATTCAGATTTCGCAGTTTGGATGGCTGTGACATTACACCTAAAGCATGGTTGAATATGTGGGCTGCTCTGTATCCAACGAGTAAGTACGGTACCGAACATGACAAACTAATCGCGAAACCCGAGCCGCTTTCAGCCGCATACTTTGTGCGAATCGGTAAATGGAAAGACGCTGCACAAGCCGAGAGTAAGTGGAAGCCGAATGTCGCGATGGTGGCTTATCAAATTTGGATGGATGCGGCTTCAAAACCGCCAAGATGCCCGGACGAGAGTCAAGTAGCCGATTTCTTGCGGGATTGGTCTGACAGAAAGTACATCAATGATTATGGAAGCTGTGAACGGGAGATGCACTTTGGGTTGTCCCGTGCAACCACTTTGGCCTATTTCATCAGCGAAGGGCGTTTCCCTATTTTCGACTCGCGCGTAAGAAAAGCAATGATGCGTTTGCTCGGCAGTCCTGTTCCGAACAGCGTACCTTGGTATGTGGATTCATTCCGTCCGCTCTTCCGAGAAATCGTCGCACTTGCTGCTGCCGAAAATGGGCGAACTGTAGACAAGGCGCTTTTCTCATACGGTGGCCAGATCGGTCAATTTGAAGATTGACCAAGTACGGGGCCGTCGGGCCCGATTGCTTTTCTGGTGAATTCAGATTACGCTGATGTCAGACAATAAGATGTTCTCTGCGTTCTATTAGCCGCAACCCCTTCCGGATCCCGCCACGCGGGGTCGCCGCAGGAATCTGTTCTCTCGAAACGAAGGTCTAACTCCGATTGGAATTCTATTTGATAGGTGGAAGCCATGGCAGGGTTAACGCTGTACGAAAAGCTCGATCAGATCGAACACCGCTACGTCGAAATGACAGCGGAGCTTTCTTC
>JBAQJG010000244.1:0-4023 GCA_049300145.1 Chthoniobacterales bacterium
GCGTAAAATGGAAAACGAAGGCATTCTGAAAGACGCAGCTATCCCGGCTGATCAGGCAGGAAAAGCCCGCGAGTACAAGGCGTCATTCTTGAAGCGGCTGCGGACGGTTTTCGAATTATAACGTGCCAGGTTCACCGCTCGGGCGTAAGGCGTCCGAGAGACATCTGCACGGCATCGCCAAAGAACGACGGCTACAATAGCCTTTGCCAGCGAGCCAATTCTTCATAGAGTCGTGCGCTTCATTGCGAAACGGTCATGATGCTGGTTGCCCTAAGCCTTCTCAATTCCGGCGTGCCATTGTCGATGGTATGCGCGGTCATCGGTCTCGTCTTCGCTTTCTTTTTGATCGCGACCGTCATTCGCAAGTCGGCGGGCAACGAGCGCATGCGCCAGATTTCGGCCGCGGTGCAGGAAGGCGCGAAAGCTTACCTGAATCGACAGGTAATCACGATCAGCGCGATCGCGGTTGTCATTTTTCTTCTTCTTTTCTTTTTTAGAGATCATCCGACGGCAATTGGTTTTGTGATCGGCGCGTTCTGCTCGCTCTCCGCCGGTTTCATCGGCATGCGCATCGCAGTGATCGCGAATGTGCGCACGACGCAGGCGGCAAGTCAGTCGCGCACCGCTGCGTTGCGTATCGCCTTCAATGGCGGAGCGGTCACCGGCTTGCTAGTCGTGGGGCTCGCTTTACTAGCGGTCGCAATTTTTTATACGGTTACCGGAAAGATAGTTGGGCATGATAAGGCCGTGCGCAGCCTGGTCGGACTGGCACTGGGCGCGAGCTTGATCAGCGTTTTCGCGCGACTCGGCGGCGGCATTTACACGAAAGCGGCGGACGTGGGGGCCGATCTCGTGGGCAAGATCGAGACAGGCCTCGAGGAAGATGATCCCCGCAATCCGGCAACGATCGCCGACAACGTGGGCGACAACGTCGGCGATTGCGCCGGCATGGCGGCAGACGTTTTTGAAACGTATGCGGTGAGCTTGATTGGCGTGATCCTTGTGGGCGCGTTGACGATTGCCGGAAATCCCGCGGCCATCGTTTATCCGTTCGTGCTCGGTGGAATTTCTGTTCTGGGTGCGATCTGCGGAGTGTTGTTCGTCAACGTCGCCAACGCCAAGCCAGCCAGCGTGCTCATGGGCGCTGTCGGAGCGAGCGCACTCGTCTCCGCGATTCTCTTCTGGCCGGCGACGCATCAACTTTTTCCAGATGGACTCACCATCGCCGGAGTCGCGCGTTCCCCCACGCAACTTTATTTTGCGTCCCTGATCGGCTTGGTCATGACGGCCGTCGTGGTCGTGATCACGAATTATTACACTTCGATGCGCTACCGGCCGGTGCAGAAAATCGCGCATGCGTCCGAGACCGGCCACGCCACGAACATTATCGCCGGGCTGGCTGTCGGGCAACATGCGACCGCGCTGCCGGTCGGTTTCATCGGCATCGCGATTCTGCTCAGCTTTCACTTTGCCGGTCTCTACGGAATCGCCATTGCCGTGATGTCTATGTTGTCGATGGCCGGTATCATCATTTCGCTTGATGCGTTTGGGCCAATCACGGACAACGCCGGTGGTATCGCCGTGATGAGCAATTTGCCGAAAGAAATTCGCGCGGTCACTGATGAACTGGACGCGGTCGGCAACACGATGAAAGCCGTGACCAAAGGCTACGCCATCGCTTCGGCTGGTTTGGCCGCACTCGTGTTATTCGGGTCGTACGTGGAAGAATTGAAAATTCACAACGTCGCGTACGCAGAATTCCAATTTTCACTCACCGAACCTAAAGTGATCATTGGACTTTTCATTGGGGGATTGCTGCCGTTCATTTTCACGGCATTCAGCATGGATGCGGTGGGTAAAGCGGCCGGCGCGGTGGTGCGCGAAGTGCGCCGGCAATTGAAGGCGAAACCGGGAATTCTCACTGGGCAAGACAAGCCCGACTACGCCACTTGTGTGGACATTGTGACCAAGGCCGCGCTGCGCGAAATGATCGTGCCGGCGCTTTTGCCGCTGATATTTGTGGTCGCGGTTGCCGTTATCCCACAGTTGGGGCCGGTCGTCCTCGGAGGTTTGCTCGTTGGGACGATTGTGACTGGGCTGTTTATTGCGATTGCGATGACATCTGGGGGCGGCGCGTGGGACAACGCGAAAAAATTTATCGAAGAAGGGAACCTCGGCGGCAAAGGTTCATTCGCACACGCTGCGGCGGTGACGGGCGACACGGTGGGCGATCCCTATAAAGACACCGCGGGGCCCGCGATCAATCCGATGATTAAAGTGGTGAACATCGTCGCTATCTTGATCATTCCTATTTTCTTTTAGGCCCGCAATTTCGTCCTGGCAGCCAATTTTGGAGTGCGCGGACGTGTCCGCGCTTTGGAACGAGACGACACGTCGCCTCGTAAAAAAGCGGCGACGTATCGCCGCACTCCAAAATGCAACGCCGGTGTTAATGAGATGCGCGATCGATTGCTGCGATCGCGAAACCACTTTCGCGTAAGATCGACATCGTATAAGCTTGATAAGCGATGCTAAACCCAGACCAGGAGCCGCGAGATTTTCAGATCGTCACGACCGAACAAGCCGGCGCGAGAACGCGTCTCCTGGCCAAGGCCGACCACGGTGCCACTCCGTTCAAGGTCGTAATCGACCCAAAGATGCGGATGGATTTGCGGCGTGCGCTCATTGATCTGATCGATTATCACGATGAGGCGCTGGCTGAACATTTCGCCCAGGGTAAACTCGCGCTCGAATCGTACAAGGAATACATCGAGCTTTTCGCGCGTAGTCTGAAGGAAACGATGGAAAGCCGGGAAGGCGTTTCCTATTTACTGCGTTCAGTCGGTTTCGACGTTCCCGCTCACGAAATCAATCTGGAGCCGGAACTGCGCTGGAAAAAAGGGCCGGGTGCGTTCGGTGCCAGTCTACTGTAGCCATTGTAGCGGCGGGCGTGTCGCCCGCAAAAGCGTGCAGCCGACTCGCCACGGGACGAGTCCGTCCAATTGGCGGACACGGCTGCCTCGACAGGTCACTGAGCTTCTTGAGATGGCTCGAGCAGCGCCCGCTCTTCCGGACTTAAGCGATCGAGCGGAATGGTTCCGATCATTTCGCGCGCTTCATCATTTCGACCGTTAGCGAGAAGAACCGCGGCGTAAACGGCGCGCCAGGCGGGTTGAGCGCGCTTCCAGTCAATCGGCGCCGGCGCTTTGAACTGAGCAAGCGCCGAGCCGGCGTCGTGGTGTCTGAGATAACCCAACGCAGCCGTTACGCGAAACGAAAGCCGGTTCGGGTACTTTTCCGCCAGCTTTTTTGCCGTCGCGAGATTTGCTTCGACATCGGTCTCGAGGAGGAGGTTGAGATAAGCAAGCTGGGCGGAGGCATCTGGGTCGCCGGGCGCGAGCGCTGAAATTTTTTCCGCAGCAGCAAGTTGCGCCGAGACTTCGCCGGTTAGTTGGCTTTGTCGCTGGATTCCACGATAAGCAAAAGCTGCGTGCTCGGGAAACTTGGCCAGTTGTTCGTAGGCCTTGAGGGCGGCGGCGGTGGCGTGGCTGTGTTCTGCGAAATTCGCGACGAAGCGCAATTTGAACGGGTCGCCCGCGGCAAGTCCGACGGCATGGCTCCAATGCAACTCAGCATCGAGCGTGGCATTGCGCTCCTGGGCGGTCCGGGCACGAAAGCTTTCCACGACCCAGGGGTCAAACGACAGATCGGAGCGAGTCAAAAGCTCGTCTATTTCATTCCAGCGCTGCAGAATCCCCAGGGCGTCAAGTCGCGTCAGGAAAAGCTCGTTATTTTTGAGCGCCTGTTCGACCGAAAACAACGAGAGGACGCGTTCGGGTTGTTGGTGGAGATTGAGCCATCGAGCGAGCTGAATCGAATCCGCCATTCCGCCCCGGCTCCAGCGCGCGATCGTCTCGTGGTAGATTCGGTTCGCATCTTCGGGATGAAGTTGGATACGCAAATCTGACGCGAGCAAAGCGTCCGTTATGTTCGAAGGAGAAAGAGTGTCGAGCGCTTCCAGGA
>JBAQJG010000245.1:0-3210 GCA_049300145.1 Chthoniobacterales bacterium
GCGGAGAACAAGCGACTCTTCGGCGATGCCACCGTCATTCACGGTCATCATTATCGAGCGCGTCTGACCTTTCGAACTGAATCAGGACTCCGCCAAGCTCCGCTTGTTCGTTACGACGATGTCGATCATTGCGTGAAATCGCTTCACGCTGAACTCGACCATCGACTCCTGAACAAAGAGGTCGCGACCATGAAAGACCGTCCGATCACGACGGAAAGCCTCGCCGAGTACATTTACGAGCGCGTCAATGCGCTGCTGCCACTGCATCGCGTCCGTCTGCACGAGCGGGACGATTTTTTCGCCGAGATCTGGGATGACGAAAGCGTTTTTCTTGGAATGCAGATGCCGTTTCATGCCGCACATCGTCTGCATTCGGCTGCTCTCTCCGAGGCCGAGAACGCGAAACTCTATGGCAAATGCAGTAACCCACGCGGTCACGGCCATCGTTATCTTACCGAGACAACGATCGGTGGAGAGTACGATGAACGAAGTGGAACACTCTACGATTTCCTGGCGCTTAGAAACGCCATTAAAGAATCGCTTCAGCCCTGGCAAGATCGCCATCTCGATCTTGAAACCGACGAGTTCCGCGAAAGTCCTTCCACCGGTGAAAATATTGTGCGCGCACTTTGGCCAAAGATCGACAATCGCCTCAACCATCAGCTCGTGCGGTTGCGCTTATGGGAAACAGCAAACAACCGTTTCACTTTGCGGAGAACGTAGCGCGCCGCGCTGAATGGTGCACGCTGTCGGAGACGCCTGTAGAGGCGGCTGTGTCGGCTGCACAATTCGTAATTCTGCAGGCGGCACGCCTGCTACCGCCGTTTTCTGCGGCGTAAATTCGGCGTTGGACGTTGGGCGTTAAACGTTGGACGTTTTCTATGGCTTATAGATGAACCGTTATCTCATCACCGGTGCCAGCCGCGGAATCGGTCGCGCCATCGCCGAGAAATTAGCCGCACCCGATGTCACACTACTTTTGCACGGGCGCGATACCGTTGCCCTGGCTAAGACATGTAAGTCTGTGGACTCGCGATGTGCCCGCGTCGTTCGACTTATTCACGATCTCGCTGTTCCGAAGGGGGTTTCACAGTTGATTGCCGAGGTTGGCGAGGATCCGCTCGATCTGTTAGTAAACAATGCCGGCGTCGCGGTGGTAAAGCCGTTCGGCGAAATTACGATGACGGAGTGGGAGCAAACGCTGGGCGTAAACATCACCGCGCCATTTCTGTTGATGCAGTATTTCGCTCCCAAAATGCCTCCCGGCTCGAGCATTGTGAACATTCTTTCCATTGCCGCGAAAACCGGTTACGCAAACTGGAGCGCATATTGCATGAGCAAATTCGCTCTGGAAGGATTTTCACAATGCGTTCGCGAAGAACTGCGCGACCACAAGATTCGTGTGATTAACATTTATCCGGCGGCTACCCATACGGAAATTTGGGACAATGTGGCCGGCGATTGGCCGCGAAACAAAATGATGGGCGCGACACAGGTGGCAGACGCCGTCGCGTTCGCTTTGGCGCAGCCGCCGGACGTCCTGGTCGAGAATATCACCCTCGGGAATTTGAGCGGCAGCTTGTAGAATTTATTGCAATGTATCACACACATGTCATCCCGGTCCCGCAGTCGCGGCAGAGGGACCTCGCACAGGATCGTGGCACATTCGCAAACCGATGGGTGTCGCTAACTTCGAGTGAGAGATTCTTCGCTCCGCTCAGAATGACAACGCCATTCATGAGACGGCTTGTAAAATAATCTCATCGCGTGACGTTAGATTTTCCATCGACATCTTCCGGTTGAGGCACGTTGATTATGCAAGGTTTTGGAGGCGACATCACTGTTAACGTGATCGCTTCGATCATTGCCTCGGCCATTCTGCTCGCGGCCGGTTTTCTCTGGGGAAAATACAAAGAGCGCCGCCGCTACGGCAGGAATCTCGAGGAATATGATTTTTATCCCTACACCATCAATCGCGAGAACGTGCCCGAGTTTAATCTCAAGGATTTCCGGCTCGGCGTGCACTACTTCCTTAAGAACAGCGATTACACCGCGGCGCGCCAATTGATTTTTATCGGCGAGCAAAATAACGTGCGCGGCCAGCTCGAACCGGCTGAGCAAAAGGTTTACGCGAAGCTTTTCGAGAAATACAACGGCAAGAAGATCGCTGACGACACAACCGAATATCTGGAAAACTACGTTCGGCTCGTGCGGTTGATCGGAAAATCATTTCCAAATACCGGAATGGAAATCTTGCTGCATAATCTGGCTGATCCATCGCATTCCCTCATTTGTCTGGAGAATAACGTTACCGGCAGACATCCGCGTGACGGCACGACCAACCTGCTGATCGACTTAAAGAAGCGTCAGCTCCAAAACGAAGACAAATTGAACTACGAGCTGAATATCGGATCGCGAAAATTCAAATGCACGACCATCACGATTTATCACAAGGAATTCGGCGTCGTGGGCGCCATCTGCATCAATGTCGATGTAAACTATCTGACCGACGAAGTAATGAAGAGTCAGGAGCGCATCGAAGCATTCTTCAAAAATCTCTGCCGCACCGACATGCAACTCGACGAAAATATTCTAAGCAAAGACGAATACGCCAAAGCGCTCAAAGGCAAACGTCACTTCAAGGACGAGACGTTTTAGTTCTTGAATTGTCATGTCGAGCGAACTCGAGACATCTCAGTCATTGACTGAGCCTTTGTAGCTACCGGCCTGCCGCGGGTTCATAAACAATCACAGCTTACAGTGCTGTGGCTACAAGAAGGGATTCCTCGACTCCGCTCGGAATGACAAGCGGGTGGGATCGCGTTGTCCTCAACGCGATGTTAATTCAGGCGACAAAGCCGCATTTGTTTAACATCGTCTTCGGAGAAGCCGATCCACCGAGATTTCGCGATTCCGCTCGCAATGACAAAGAGCAAGCAGAAACGTGGTAGGGGCGCCTCGCTGCGGCGTTCGGTCGGCGCAGCGCGCCGACCTTACCTATTTGGGCGAGGCGTGCAGCGTTGCCTGGTATTCCGGTTTCTTATGATATTCGACGAGCCGGAATCCCCATCCGATTAGTGTCGAAAGATCTTTGGTCGTCGCTTTTTTCTGGTTGAGGAACTCCTCGATCTTCGCTTTGAGTTGCGATTGCTGATCGGTCGTATCGAGAATCTCGAAGATTTCCATCGACAATAACCAGTCGCTGGGATG
>JBAQJG010000246.1:0-3484 GCA_049300145.1 Chthoniobacterales bacterium
GCACTGAAGTGGGCGGACCTCTCGATCCAGAACGAGGAGCGCTTCGAGAACCTGACCACCAAGGCCGATCTGCTCAAGGCAATGAATAAGCCCGATGAGGCCAAAAAGATCTGGGACCAGGCGCTCGCGAAGGCGACGCCGGTGCTGCTCTATTCCTACGGACGCAGGCTGCAATCGGAGAAAAAAGACGCCGAAGCGATGGGGATCTTCAAGGACGTGGCGAAACGCGATCCCACGAGTCCCTTCGGATACCTGGCAAACGCCCGGATTAAATCCGCGACCGGCGATTTTGACGGGGCGGCTGAAGACGCGAAAAAGGCGCTGGCAGTCGCCGGCTCTGATCAGCAATTGAAACAAAGTATCCAACGGCTGATAGATCGGCTTCAGACCAAACAAGACATCAACAAATAATCCGCGAATCGCTCTTTGCGTATGGCGGCCCCGACAGGCGCGGCTGCCTTCGCGATTACCATCTGATGTCTTCTTTGTGAGCCGGTTGCTAATCTGGAAAACGGTTGCGATGCTTCTCGTGACTGGCGCCGTGGCTCGCTCGGGCCGATCCGCCGATCCGCCGGCGCCGGCGTTTCCACAGCCGATGAACGCGGCTGAGATCCAGCTCGCGCTCCAAAAACTGAATGTGCTCGGACGCGTATTATATGTAGCCGCACATCCGGATGACGAGAATACGAATCTGATGGCATTGTGGGCGAATGGCTCGCTTTACGACGCTGCCTACCTTTCGGTCACGCGCGGAGACGGCGGCCAGAATTTGATCGGACCGGAGCTGCGAGAAAAGCTCGGCGTTATCCGGACGCAGGAACTTCTCGCCGCGCGCCGGCTCGATCACGGCCGGCAATTCTTCACGCGCGCAATCGATTTCGGCTTCTCGAAAACTTCGGAAGAGACGTTGCGGATTTGGGATCGGGACAAAGTTCTCTCGGACATCGTCTGGGTCATTCGTCGATTTCGGCCGGACGTCGTCGTCACTCGTTTCAGTCTGGACGATAACAAGACCCACGGACATCACACCGCTTCGGCTATTCTCGCCCAGGAAGCTTTTCAGGCGGCGGGCGATCCCAAGCGCTTTCCGGAGCAATTGGCTTTCGGTGAAGTTTGGAAACCGACGCGGCTCGTTTGGAATACGTCGCCGTTCTTTTTCTCGAACCGAAATTTGCCTTTCGATCCGACCGGTTTGGCGACGATGGAGGCCGGCGGTTTCAATCCGCTCCTCGGCAAAGCCTTCACCGAAATCGCGGCGGCGAGTCTGAGCATGCACAAGAGCCAGGGTGTCGGCAGTCCACCACGGCGTGGCGCGCGAAAGGAATACTTCAAGGTGCTGGAGGGCGCGCCGATCACAAACGATCTTTTCGATGGCGTCGATACAACCTGGTCACGTGTGCCGAAATCGGAAACGATCGCCGAGAAAGTGAAGCAAGTGGTTGCGGCATTCGTCCCAGCCGATCCAGCGGCCTCCGTTCCGAAGCTCATGGAACTTCGCAAGGCGCTCACTCAATTCGGCGACAAGGACTGGGGTGCGCAGAAACGAGCTGAAGTCGATTCCATTATCGCGGCATGTCTCGGACTCAACATCGAAAGCTCGACCACCATCGCTGCGGTTTCGGCCGCTCAGCCGTTGCCGATAAAGTTCGAGGCCATCAATCGCTCGAAGGTTCCAGTGCAATTGCTCGAGGTGCGGACGCCCGTCTCAGGAGAAACGCTGCAATTGGATTTGCCGCTACCGACCGACCAGTTTGTCGCGAAGGACCTCACGCCCACCCTGCCGAAAGATGTCACCTGGTCGCAACCGTATTGGCTTCGGAAGCCTGCGACACTCGGCACATTCGCGGTCGACGACCAGACGTTGATTGGCCTGCCGGAGAATCCGCCGCCGTTCCCATTGGAAGTGGCATTGCGGATCGGCGATCAGGATCTTCGTTACAGCGTCGACACGAAATACCGCACCGTCGATCCTATCATCGGTGAAGTGCGGCAGGAGCTCGTCATCGCTCCGCCGGTCTTCGCGAATTTATCGAATCCGGTCTTTGTCTTCGGCAACGATAAATCGAAGTCGATCCAAGTGCGTGTCGCCGCCTCGACCGCCGCCGTCCGCGGTCAACTCAGGCTCGAGGCGCCGAACGGATGGCGGATCGAGCCGGCGTCCGTTCCCGTGGACTTGAAAGCAGCTGACGCCGAAATCTTCGCCACCTTCACCATCCAGCCGCCGCCGAATGCGAATGAAGGAACGCTGCGCGCCGTGGTCTCCGTCGAGGGCCGCGACTACTCGTTCGCACGCGAGCGCATTTCGTATCCGCACATCGGTCTGCACGTCTTGATGCCTCCCGCAGAAGCGAAGATTGTGCGCGCCGACATCCGGAAGAAAGGCGAACTGATCGGATATATTCCCGGCGCCGGTGACGAGATTCCGCAGAGCCTTCAGCAGATCGGTTACAACGTAAAGATATTGGCTGCCGGCGATATCACCGCGGAAAATCTCAAACGTTTCGACGCCGTCGTGCTCGGCATTCGTGCCTGTAACACGCAAGAGCGAATCGCGAGTTGGCAACCGCAGTTACTCGCCTATGTGAAGGCGGGCGGAGTGGTCGTTGCACAATACAACACGACGTCCGATCTGAAGACGAAAGAGATCGGCCCGTTTCCGCTAGAGATTTCTCGCGACCGGGTGACCGACGAGAATGCCGAGATGCGAATTCTTGCGCCGAACCATCCGTTGATGAACACGCCGAACAAAATCACCGCGGAAGATTTCAAAGGGTGGGTCCAGGAGCGCGGCCTTTATTTCCCGAATAAATGGGATCCCGCGTGGACGCCGATTCTGTCCTGCAACGATCCGGGAGAGAAACCGCTCGATGGCGGATTGCTTGTCGCAAAATCGGGGAGCGGTTATTTCATTTACACCGGCTATTCGTGGTTCCGGCAGTTACCGGCGGGAGTGTCGGGAGCGTACCGGCTTTTCGCCAACATGGTCTCATTGCGCCAAGTGAAATGAGCGAACAGGATCGACCGCCGCTTTTCGGCACCTGGCGCAAAGCCTACGCATTTGCCATCGCCACGTTCGCGATCGAAATCGCGCTGCTCTACGCGTTCACTCTCCGGTTTTCGTGAACCGGATCGACTACTTCGTCCTGATCGCGACGATTCTCGCGATCCCGCTTTATGGATTGTGGCGCACGCGCGGCCACCCAAGTCTCGGCCTTTATCTCAAGGGTGACGCGAGTATCCGATGGGGAACCATCGGCCTTTCCGTCCTGGCGACACAGGCCGGCCCGATCACGTTCCTCTCGATGCCGGGTCAGGCCTATGAAAGCGGGATTGGTTTCATTCAAAACTATTTCGGCCAGCCCTTCGCGCTCATTGTCGTGTGCGCG
Organism: Chthoniobacterales bacterium; assembly: GCA_049300145.1. Classification (GTDB taxonomy): domain Bacteria; phylum Verrucomicrobiota; class Verrucomicrobiia; order Chthoniobacterales; family UBA10450; genus AV133. The sequence goes on from JBAQJG010000246.1 coordinate 3,387, forward strand.
ATCTTCGTTCCGATCTATCAGCGGCTGAAGGTTTACACGTGCTACGAATATCTCGGTCAACGCTTCGATCAAAAAACGCGACTGCTCGGCGCGTTTTT
>JBAQJG010000247.1:0-6780 GCA_049300145.1 Chthoniobacterales bacterium
TGGCTTAAAAAAACGCCCGCGCTGAATCCTTATCTCGCTGCGGTCGAGGATCGCGTGAAACGCGCGGAAGCTGAGTATGCCCTCAAGGCAACTACTCCCGAACGTAAACGCGAGTTGCGCACCGGGCTCACTCAATTGCGCGATCAAGTGACAACGCTCAATAAATTCAGTTTCCTCATCGGCGCGACCGATCCGTACATTGTGGTTCCAGGTGCTTTTGCGCGGGGGCACGACGGCGCGAAAGTGGGAGATTACGCAGTGGTCGTCTTCGCCGGGGTGGTTTACCCGGCAATTGTGGGCGATATCGGACCGAACGACATAGTGGGCGAAGCATCCCTGCGCATCGCAAAAGAAATCAATCCGCTCGCCACGCCATATAACCGGCCGGTGAGCGATCTCAAAGTCACGTATTTGATTTTTTCCGGAACCGCCGACGCACCATTCGGTCCGCCTGATTTGGATAAAATTCAGGCGCGTTGCCAAAAGTTAGTGGACGAAATTGGCGGGGTCACTGTGCCGCTGCATCACTGGGCAAACATCATACCCCCGCCGACGACTCCTACTCCCACGCCAAGTCCGTCGGCGTCCCCGAGTCCAACATCAACATCGTCGCCCTCTCCCGGTCCATCTGCAATTCCCTCCGCCTCTCCATCAGCGACGTTCGCGTTCCCACTTCCGAGTTTGAGCCCGCCACCGTTTGAAAGTCCGTCTCCGGCGCAGAGTCCGCAGCTCATTCCGACGACTTCACCACTCGCTACGCCAACTCCGTGATCCATTGACCCGGCGCTACGCGTCTGGCGGAAACATCGGTAAATATGGTGGCGGCACCAGACTTCTCTGCCTCTCGACCGGAACGCGGCGCGCACGGCGGTGGCGAGATTCGAAAGACTGGTCGGGCGGGGCCACAATTGCAATGCGGCCTGACGGCAAACGCAAAATCCAGCTCCCGCCAGGTGTCAGCCCCAGAAACGCGGCGTGGACTGAACCCGCACGCAACGGTCGCCCGAATCTCTCCGACTCGTTAGGCCACTCCGGTGCGATGCGTCCTCGTTTCGATATAGTGGATGAGCGGCGCTTCGTTGCGGAAGCAACCGTTTGCGCTTTGCCGCGATCCTTCGAGGCCGTGACGTTCGATGAACTCGCCCGCTCCTCATCCTTTGCGCGCGACTCGCTCGCGTCTCCGGATGCGCCTTTGGCGTCAACATTCGGATTTTGCGTCGGGAGCTTTTGCTGTGTAAATGAACCCGCTTGCTCTGGCGACCGATTTTCAGGACCTTCCGCGGGTGGCCCAGCGTTCGGGACAACCGCAATCACGGGACCTGATGCCGGCGACGCCTGCACAGCTGGCGTTGCGTTGTGTTTCGCATTGACGACGACGGGCGAGAAAGTCACCGGAGACTGATTAGAAATGGGCGCAGTCGCTTGAGCAAGCGCCGGCTCCGTCGAACTCGAAGCTTCCGGCACGCCTATCGGAACGCCGATCGTCTTGATCGTACGATTTCTGCGCAAGACGGTTCGGATAGGCTCCGGCAACAGAATTGCGGCAAGCGCTGCCAACATGAGCGCCAGAACCGCAAGCGCCAACGCTCTTCGCGGACCCCGAACCCTCGGCCGCTCGCTCGTTCTCGGAATGATCGAAACGAGAGGAATGTCAAACCTGCGAGCAAGCGCTTGCCGCTGTTCAACTCTCGACAGGCAATCGCGAATCTCTTCCGCAAACCCGACTGGGTCTTGGGGGCGTTCATCCGGATTGTTGCGCAACATCTGTGCAAGCAAAGTCCGCACTCTCTTTGGAAACCGGCTGAGCTGCTGCAGAGGAATCGTTCCGGCCGAAGGGGCGGCACCAGTTAGGAGAAACCACATCGTGGCGCCGAGAGAATAAATCTCCGACCGAAAATCGACTATCCCACGCTGCAACTGCTCGGGACTGGCGAACTGCGCTTCGCGCGTCTCGCCACCGTGAGAGGCGGGTTTGAATCCGTCCAAGGCGAAGTTGACTAGCTTAACGAATGGCCAACTGCCCTCCGCCGTAGGTCCGGGGACGATCACGAGGTTGGACGGCGAAATGGCAGGATGCGTAAGCCCGTGAGAGCTAGCGGCACTCAACGCGCTGACTACTTGGAGGGCGATTCGCAGAACCGCATCAAGCCCCATCGGGCCGTCTTCTGCGATCCAAGAGTCCGCCGTCTCGCCCTCCAGATATTCCGAGACGAGGACGAAGTGATCGTCTTCGACTCCGAAAGCACAGACTTTTGCGATGTTGATGTGATCGAGCAACTGGGCGGCACGCGCTTGCTCCTCGAACCGTTCCCGAGCCACCGGATCCACGCTCGAGATCGGAATGAGCTCCAGGATCACTGGTTCACCGGATCGGATGTCTTTGGCCTTGTAGATCATCGCGCCGCCGGTTCGGCTGAGTTCTCGGGGGAAACCATCGCCTTTCGCGCAGAGGCGGTAGTGCTCGGCAAAAGTTGTCCGTTCCATAAGTCGCGCCGTGGCCCTGGCAACGCCGGTTCTGAATCATTCACCTCAATTCAAGCCGCGGCAAGTGCAGCCTCGCCTCGGCGGGATGGCTACCCGCTTGGATTCGAACCAAGAACTACACCAGAGACGCCGATTGAAGCCCTCTCACGAGTGAAAATCACATTCGGCGTTATTAAGATTGACTCCGCGTTATGTTGTCTGGTATGTGCGCTAAATGGCTTCGGTTAAGCGGCGTCCGCGATCTCCGTTTTGGATTGGCTGCGTCACCATTAACGGGAAGCAGTATCAGCGCAGCACGCGACAGAAGAGCAAAAAGGCCGCTCTCGAAATCGCCTTCAAGTGGGAACGGCCGTGGCAGCAAAAACTCGGAGAGGTTCAGATTCGCCGCGTTGTTGCGGATCTCTACGAAATTGTCCGCGGCGAACAGCTCACCGAAACGAGCACGCGCAGTTTTCTGACCGCCTGGCTCGCGCGAAAGAAAATTGAGACGAAGCCGAACACTTGGAAAAAATATCAGGCGGTCGTCAATCAATTCTTACGCTTTCTCGGCGATCGCGCTGATAGCGACCTTGGTTTCTTAACCAGCACACAGATCGCCGATTTCAGAGACGAGCTGGTTGGCCGTCTCACGAGCGCGACGGCGAATCTCGCAGTTAAAATTCTCCGCGTTGCGTTCAACCAGGCATTTCGTGACGGGTTCATTCAGGCGTCACCGGCGAGCCAAGTCACGACGATCTCCAGAAAGGGAGAAAAATCCAAGCGGCGTGGATTCACCTTGCCGGAAGTGCAGCGCCTGCTTGCGATCGCGAGCGACGAGTGGCGCGGCTTGATTTTTTTCGCATTTTTCACCGGACAGCGCCTCAAAGATATAGCGACGCTCACGCATCAAAATGTCGATCTTGATCGCGACGAGGTCCGTCTGGTCACGAGCAACACCGGCCGCCTGCAAATAATTCCGCTCGCCTCACCGCTTCGCCGCTATATCGAAGAAAATTTACTCGACAGCGATGATCCTGCGGCGCCGCTCTTCCCGAAGGTGTTCGCAGATGTAGAGCGCACTGGCGACGTGCGCCGGCTCAGCGCCGCGTTTTACGAACTCCTGGTAGCCGCGGGCCTAGCGCGGCCGCGGTCGCGGAAGAACACCGGCCGCGGCCGAAGCGTGAAGCGAGAGACGAGTGAGCTTTCTTTTCACTCAATTCGGCACAGCGTCACGTCTCTGTTGAGCGATGCCGGCACTCCGGGCTCGGTCGTGATGGACCTCGTCGGGCACGACACGCCTCAAATGACCGAACATTACACACACAGCCCGTTCGAAGCCAAACGCCGCGCGATTGAGAGAATGCCCGACATCACATCGAATGAAACTCCAATCAAAAGATCGAAACGCCGCGTCCGTTAGGACGTTGGCCGAAGATCGAGAGCATGCCCGACGTGACGAAATGAAGGAACTGCCTTCGCTTCTACGGGGAGTCTCTCGTGCCCGAATGGGCCAATTCATAGACAGACAACTTGACTCGCTGGTCGTGAAGTGGATCCGAACGACGAAGCCCGACGAGTGGGAGATCAACGACTTCCTACTGCATTATTATCTGCGACTCGCCATAAGCACTGTCCCTCTCCCTCTCTGGGTAATTCTTCACGACGCAGCCAACAGGCTTGATGATGATCACTTAAAGACCTTTGTCCGAAAGCTCGGCACTGCGTTCGACCGGGGAATCATGAAGAAGCCGCTTTCTGATCTCGTTGATAGAGTCATTCACTGTTTGTTGGACGGCTTTGATCTAGTTCCGCCGAAGCTCCCGGGAAATTTGAGCTTCTTGAGCCTCATGAAGTGTCCGCATTGTGGCGTCAAGTTCCAGATGGACCTGAGCGAACGGATGCGGCGATTTCCGCCGTTGCCGCGCTGGGCCCTCCCCGCAGCGCACCAATGCGTCGCATTTTTTGTTTGGAACCTCGCTCAACCATCGGCCCGCTATATCCCGACCTATAGGGCATACTGCAAACGGATGAAGCGCAACTTCTTCAAGACTGAAAGCCCCATTCTCGTCACGAAAGCAAAATTTGATCAAAGCAAGAACACTTTGCAGGTGATTCTCGCCGACGGCTTATTCTCCGCTGCGACACAAATCAGCAAAGATTTGTCGCACACGGCATTTCGCGAACTGTAGTAAAAATTGCACTCGGCGTTATGAGTGCACGGAAATCAGCGAAGGCAATTTCCGCGGCGAAATTTTTCAAAGAGAACGCACGCGGTAAGTCTGGCGAGCTAGTCGGCGGTTTGCGACAGCAATTCATGCCGGTCCCTCCGTTTTTGCGGTTACCAAAACCGAAAGAACGTTGCCCATACACAGGCCTAAGCCGGACCACGCTCGCCGAGATTTGTGTGCCGACCGAGGCGAACAATTTCAATCCGCCGGTCCGCGCGAAATGCCTCAAGAGCATCGCGACGAAAAAAGGAGCCAAGCCCGCGCGCGGAAAGAAGCGCGGAATTTACCTGATTCCAAGCGCGGCGCTGTTCGAATACCTTTCGCCTAACGAGTCGTCGTCCTCGCAACAGGCCGCGTAATGAACCAGGCGGATTTTTTTCCCGAGCTGCCTTCGGTCGCGAATCCAGGGAGCGACTTTGGGCAGGTCCGAGTTGTTGAACAAAACAAAATTCTTCACTATCCGCGCTCGTTTTGGAAAGACGGCCGGATGCGCGCCGATCTTAGCGCGTATGGCGCCGGCGAAGTCGTTTCGCGCAACGAAAAGAATTTCCGGGAAGAAGTCATCCGAAGGCTGCAGGAAAAGTTCAATACTGCGATCGTTGAAGTTGTATCGGACGTTGCCGAAGAACTTGAGCGCGATCGCGCGCGTCCAAATAAGCAGCGGCTGCGCAAGAAAGATTTGCAGGCGCTTGAGTTCGTTTACGCCAATCCCTATGTCGAAGACAAATCGCCTTTCGGAAAACTTCCTGATTGGCTGCTAGCTCGGGATGACCTCAAGGACATTGAGAAACTAATTTTAGGCAGGCTGCTCTTCCCGCGTCCACCAATTTGCAAGAGTTGGAACAAAGACCTCGGAATAATCACCCGACTCAATCAGGGCGAGCTTGCCAAAGCTCTTGCGAAGAGCCGTCCAACGATCAACAAGTGGCTCATTTCGCTTCAAGCGAATAAGTGGATCAAATGCGACGGCCCTCCGGGTGCGAAGCAAACAATCCGGTTTCTGTGGAAGGATGGAATGCCGGAAACCTGGCGAACCTGTAGCCACGCCCGACAGGTTTCGGTCGGGCCGCCTGTCGCACATGCCGACAGCTCCTGCAGCACATCCCGACAGCAACCTGTAACACATGCGAACAGCGCCTGTAATACGTGCGCACAAGTTTCCCTCGCTGTAGAGACGAATAGAGAAACGAAGAAAACTCAGAGACGATTACTCGCGCCTGATGGCGAGCAAAGATTACTCAAAGAAATCGGATCGGTTGTTGGCGCCGAGGAGATCAAGAAGAACGGCGGAATGTGGCGAACACGAATACGAGGTGGCGGTAACAACATCAAAGCCCTCCGTTATACAATCGAGGATTACCGCGTGAAAACCCCGCAGCAAAAATCTGCAGTCAAGAATCCCGCGGCCTGGTTCACCGACCATTATGTGCGCAAGGTAGTCGAGATTGAGCAAGTTGAAGCCAAGAAAGCCGAAGCAAACTGAGCAATCCGAATTTGTTTTTTGCCTCCGCGCTCAGCCAGATTTCTTCAGTTAATCCAAATGCCACGCGCGTGCGGGATTTGGGAGCCCCCACATAGAAAGCTTTCACGACGAAGCCCCTGCCGCGCTGTTGTTCCAACTCTCGGCCCTTTCGTATGAATGGTGCCATAAGCAACTTCCCATGAATTTAGCGCCGCTTTGCGAAGGTAAAAGACACCCATCTTTCCCGTTGCGCAATGTCGTTGGCATGCAGTGTCTCAAGAACCGCCTCCCGAAGGTGCAAACAAGCACAGCGACAATGGCTCCGACGACAAACGCACAAAGCAGAAGTGGCACGGCGAAATAGACGAGCGGATGAGTAAATAAATCGAATGGCTAAGAGGTCATTAACCAAATGGCGAGACACCTGCCCAACCAACATTGATAGACCGTTCTACCGGCTAAGATTCAGGAACTTGTCCGCGTACATTCTGGTCTTGACGACGATTCATTCCTCTTCATAGAATCGCGCTACGCGATAACAATTCTTCACGTTATGAGTCATCGGTCGAGGCCTAATTATACCGCGATGCTCCGGCGAGCATCTATTTGGATACTGGTCACGTTGTC
>JBAQJG010000248.1:0-1778 GCA_049300145.1 Chthoniobacterales bacterium
TGTGCTCGCTCATAAATTCACTTTTCGGCGACGCAGTGGTGGAAAACAAATGAAATAAACGCCGCGAAGATTTGTGAATCGTGAAACGTTACGTCGCTACATCGAATCACGGTTCACGATTCACGATCGACCGAACTCACTGCGCTTGCCCTATCTATTTCTTGCGCATATTAGGCACTGCGCATGGACGACAATATTGAGTCGCATTTGATCGAGAAGCGGGTTTTCAAACCGCCGAAACATTTTACAAAAAAAGCGCGGATCAAAAGTCTCGATCAATATCGACGAATGTATCGCGAGTCGATCAAGCGACCGGCCAAATTCTGGGCGCGCGAAGCGCGTGAGCTGACCTGGCGCGCGCCCTGGAAAAAAGTAGTCGAGTGGAAGGCGCCATTCGCAAAATGGTTCGTCGGCGGCAAACTCAATCTTTCCGAAAATTGCCTGGATCGGCATCTGACCAGCGCGCGCCGCAACAAAGCAGCGATTCTCTGGGAAGGTGAGCCTGGCGACAAGCGCACGTTCACCTACCAGCAACTCCATCACGAAGTTTGCCGGTTCGCGAATGTGCTGAAGCGAAATAAGATCGGCAAGGGCGATCGCGTCATCATTTATTTGCCAACGATTCCGGAAGCGGCCATCGCGATGCTAGCCTGTGCGCGCATCGGCGCGGTGCATTCGGTTGTCTTCGGCGGTTTCAGCGCGGACAGCATTCGAGATCGCATTGCCGACAGCGGCGCGGTCGCTGTGATCACGGCGGACGGCGGATATCGCCGTGGTGCGATTGTTCCGCTGAAGAAAAACGTGGACGACGCATTGGGAGGAAAGACCTCGGTGAAATGTGTGATCGTTTTTCGCCGCGCCGGAAACGAGATCCACATGGAAGAAGGCCGTGATGTCTGGTGGCATCGCGAGCTGGAATATGTCGATGCCAATTGTCCGCCCGCGCCCTTCGACAGCGAACATCCTCTTTACATCCTCTACACCAGCGGCTCGACCGGAAAGCCGAAGGGAATCTTGCACACAACCGGCGGTTATCTGGTCGGCATCTACTCGACCATGAAGTATGTCTTCGACGTCCGGGATGAAGATATTTTCTGGTGCACGGCTGACGTCGGATGGGTCACCGGTCACAGTTATGTCGTTTACGGACCGCTGGCGAACGGCGCCACCACGCTCATGTACGAAGGCGCGCCAAACTGGCCGGAGCCGGACCGCTTCTGGAAAATCGTCCAGGATTATCGCGTCAACATTCTTTATACGGCGCCGACCGCGATTCGCGCCTTTATTCGCTGGGGCGACCAGTGGGTTGCGAAACACGATCTTTCCTCACTGCGCCTGCTCGGCACCGTGGGTGAACCGATCAATCCGGAAGCATGGATCTGGTATCACAAGAAAATCGGCGGCGGCCGCTGTCCGATCGTCGATACCTGGTGGCAAACCGAAACCGGCGCGATCCTGATTACGCCATTGCCGGGGGCGATTCCGACGAAACCGGGCAGCGCGACGCTGCCGTTTTTCGGGGTCGATGCGGTGATTGTCGATGAAAAAGGAAGCGAAGTCGGAGCAAATGTCGGCGGTAAATTAATTATTCGTCGCCCATGGCCGCCGATGCTGCGCACTATCTACGGCGACAAGGAGCGCTACAAAAAACAATATTGGAGCGAGTTCCCAGGTAATTATCTCACCGGCGACGGCGCCCGACGCGATGAAGATGGATATTTCTGGATCGTTGGCCGGATCGATGACGTCTTGAATGTGGCTGGGCATCGGCTCGGCAC
>JBAQJG010000249.1:0-2935 GCA_049300145.1 Chthoniobacterales bacterium
CGATCAGGAATTGCGCGTTTTCATCGACCGTGCGCGTCTCGAACTGCGCTTTTTCTTTCGTTAGGCCGAGCGGGAAAGTCGTGTTCACCCAATTCAACAGGCCGGTGTAGTTGGGCTCTTCATCGCGCTCGGCGGCGAGATACTCCTTCACTTTCGCCGGCACCGCCTCGTCGATCACTTCGTAGATGAGAGTGCGCGGCTCCTCAGAATCAATTGTCTCGTTGCGATAAGTGTAAACCACCTCCCGCTGCATGTTCATCACGTCGTCGAAGTCGAGCGTCCGTTTTCGGATCAGGTAGTTGCGCTGCTCCACACGTTTCTGTGCCGTCTCGACCGACCTGTTCAGCCACCGGTGCTCGAGCTCCTGACCTTCCTCGAGACCGAAACGTTCCATGATCCTCGTCATGCGCTCGGCCGCGCCGAAGTTGCGCATCAAATCATCCTCGAAACTGACATAAAATCGCGATGCGCCAGGATCACCCTGCCGCGCGCAACGCCCGCGCAATTGTCGATCGATCCGGCGCGCTTCATGCCGCTCGGTGCCGATGACATAAAGACCACCGCGCTCGGCCACGCGATCGCCCAGTTTAATGTCGGTGCCGCGACCGGCCATGTTCGTCGAAATCGTAACCGTCCCCGGCTGGCCCGCACGCGCCACGATCTCCGCTTCCTGCATGTGAAATTTCGCATTCAAGACGTTGTGCGGAATTTTTTCGCGCTTCAGCATTCGACTCACCAATTCTGATGCTTCCACGCTCACCGTGCCGACAAGCACAGGCTGCTCCTTGCTGTGGCAATTTCTAATCTCATTGATCACGGCGTTGTATTTTTCCCGCCGCGTTTTGTAGATGTGGTCGTTATGATCTTTGCGCGCCACCGGTCGATTCGTAGGGATGACATTGACGTCCAGTTTGTAAATGTCGTGAAACTCCGCCGCTTCGGTTTCGGCCGTTCCGGTCATGCCGGCCAGCCTCTGGTAAAGCCGGAAATAATTTTGAATCGTGATCGTGGCGAGGGTTTGCGTTTCGCGATCGATTTGCACCCCTTCCTTCGCTTCGACCGCTTGATGCAAACCGTCGCTCCAGCGGCGCCCGGGCATTTTGCGGCCGGTGAATTCATCGACAATCACGACCTTGTTGTCCTCGATGACGTACTGAACGTCTTTTTCGAAGAGACAGTAGGCGCGCAATAACTGCGAGATGTTGTGAATGCGCTCGGCTTGCGCGTCGCAATGTTGTTGCCGCTCGGTCTTGGCCCGCTCTTTTTCGTCGTTGGAGAGATTTGGATTGAGATCGATCTCGGTGAACTCGTTGATTAAATCCGGCAGCACAAACGCATTCGGGTCACCCGGATTCAGGAAATTGCGGCCCTGTTCGGAGAGATCGGATTCGTTCGATTTTTCGTCGATGGTGAAGAAAAGTTCTTCCTTGAGCGCAAACAATTCCTCCTTGCGCGTGTCCTGATAGAAAGAGAGCTCGGCTTTGTCGATCGCCCGGCGCTTTTCCGGATCCTCCATCATGCGCAGCAATTGTTTGTTGCGCGGCTGGCCGAGCTTCACTTTGAACATAAGGCGGCCGCCTTCCTCGATTTTGCCTTGCTCAAACTTCTCGATCGCCTCGCTCGCCACCCGGTTGCAAAGCATGGTTTGCTTGCGCACCAACTGATCGATGAGCGCTTTCCATTTGTCGTATTGATGGGTGGAAATGGTCGTCGGCCCGCTAATGATGAGCGGCGTGCGCGCCTCGTCGATCAGGATGGAATCGACTTCATCGACAATTGCATAATAATATCCGCGTTGAACTTGCTGCTCGCGCGTCGTGGCCATGCCGTTGTCGCGCAGATAATCGAAGCCGAACTCGCTGTTGGTTCCGTAGGTGATGTCCATCGCGTACTGCTCGCGACGGACGTTCGGCTCTTGATCGTGCTCGATGCAGCCAACGGTGAGGCCGAGGAAATTATAGAGTTGGCCCATCCACTCCGCGTCGCGGCGGGCCAGATAATCGTTGACCGTAACCAGATGCGCGCCGCGACCAGTCAGCGCATTGAGATAAAGCGGCAATGTCGCGACGAGTGTCTTGCCTTCGCCCGTCGCCATCTCCGCGATCCGCCCTCGGTGCAAGACGACTCCGCCGAGCAATTGCATGTCGAAGTGCACCATATTCCAAACCATTGGCTGGTCGCACACGCTGAAAGCATGCTTCCGATCGTTTAATCGCCGGGCCGCATTTTTTACGACCGCAAACGCTTCCGGCAGAATTTCGTCCAGCCGCCGCCATTGTTCTTCGAGGTCCGGGATTTTCGCGAGTTCTTCCTTCCACGCCGCCGTTTTCGCGCGCAAAGCCTCGTCGGACAAGTTCTGGAATTGCGCTTCGAACTCGTTGATCCGGCGCACGATCGGCATCATACGCTTGAGCTCGCGCTGATTCTTCGACCCGAGTATTTTCTTTAAAATCCAGGCAACCATTCCGTTTTCAATATCGACGAGATTCCGTCATTTGTCATTCTGGGCCCCGATTGTTAAGCTCGGCCGTGACGAAGATCGATATCGTGGTTGCGTTCGTCCTGGTTGCTATGGAGAGCGCGAATGGTCAACCCGATGCGACTAGCCGGGAATGGAACAAACCCGTACCACCCTTCCGGATCGCCGGAAATCTTTATTATGTCGGCGCAATGGAAATCACGTCATATCTAATCACGACGCAACAGGGCCATTTCCTCCTCGATGGCGGATTTGTCGAAACCGCCCCGCAAATCGAGCGCAACATCGTGCAGCTCGGTTTCAAATTGAGCGACGTAAAATATTTGCTCAACAGCCACGCGCACTACGATCACGCCGGTGGTCTGGCTGAGCTGAAGAAGTTAACCGGCGCAAAATTTGTTACGAGTGAAGGCGACGCCGGGCTACTGCGCAAGGGCGGGCATGGCGACTTTCGAT
>JBAQJG010000250.1:0-2928 GCA_049300145.1 Chthoniobacterales bacterium
GGACATTTGGCTTGCCCGAAGCCATCCTTGCTGTCGGGTTGGTCTTCTTGCTTTTGCTTGGCGTTGTCGCTTCACTTTCGGATCCATCGATCCAGCTCAACAGTCGCGATCTGGTGGAAAATCTTCTCTTCACTCTCGGAGTTGTTTTGGTTGTCATCACCTTTTTGCAGTTCCGCGGGTTTGATCTGAATTTCTTGGGCGGTTTCGCCAAACTCAGTTTTTTTCGTGCTCTCAGCACTGGAACAATCCTGATGTTGGCGGCTTATCCTTTGATCTCGGTGGCCGACGCAATTACGCAGCGCCTTCTCGGAAGCGGCTCGAGCAAACAGAGCATAGTGGAGCTTTTTAATGCATCGCAAACGATCAGTCAGCGGATCATGATCATTGTTTTCGCGGTCGCTATCGCGCCCGTGGCCGAGGAATTTCTTTTTCGCTTTTTTCTTTACGGTGTCCTCAAACGCTATTTCGGGCGCTTACTCGGACTCACGGCTAACGCGCTCCTCTTTGCCGCCGTCCACACCCATTTGCCCTCCTTCGTGCCACTCTTTGTTCTGGGAAGCTGTTTCACGATTGCCTACGAATGGAGCGGTTCCATCCTTGTCTCGATGACGATGCACGCGCTCTTCAATTCGGTGTCGCTCGCCTTGCTTGCGTTTCCAGAACTCTTTCCGCAATGAAATTGAGGGAGCTGGGCGAAGACCGGCTGCTCGCTCAACTTTTGCCTCGTCTTCCTCGCGGCAAGTCAGTGTTCGCGGGCGCCGGAGACGACTGCGCCCTGGTGGAAGCTCCCGCCAGTCGCAAATTTCTCGTTCTCAAAACCGATTGCGTGGTCGAAGGTGTGCACTTTTTGCCGCGAGCGAACGCTCTCGATGTTGGTTGGAAAGCGATGATGCGCCCGCTGAGCGATTTTGCCGCGACTTCCGCTGTGCCCCAGTTTGCGTTGATTACGCTCATTGTCTCGAAGCAAACAAAGAGCGGCTGGGTGGAAAAGATTTATCGCGGCCTGAGCCGGGCCGCGGCGCGCTTCAAGGTCAGCATTGTCGGCGGCGAGACCAGCAGCACGCGAGGGCCCGCCGTCATCTCGGTCAGCGTTTCAGGATTCGTTGAGAAAAATCGCTGTGTCTCGCGCAGCGGCGGCAAAGCCGGTGATGATCTTTTTGTCACTGGCCGGCTTGGCGGCGCGAACCGGGGACGACACTTGCGATTTGTCCCGCGGATCGAAGAATCGCGTTGGCTGACAAAGAATTTCTCGATCCACGCTATGATGGATTTGAGCGATGGACTCGGCGTCGATCTTCCGCGGCTCGCGCGCGCCAGCAAGGCCGGATTCAAAATAGACAACAACCTGCTGCCGCGCAGCCCTGGCTGCAACATCGACGATGCCATCTCAGACGGCGACGATTACGAATTGCTCTTCGCGATTTCGCCGCGCGAACGGGAACGGCTGCAAAAGAATTGGCCCAAAAAATTCCCCAAACTTTTGCTGACGCGCATCGGTCGATTGAATTCGAGATTCGAGATTCGAGATTCGAAATTGCTTCGTGGCTACGTTCATTTCCAATAACCCGGCGGAAACAGAGGCAATTGGGCGGCTCTTTGCCAAAGATGTCGGGCTTGGTTCGGTGCTTGCGTTACAGGGCGCGCTCGGCACCGGCAAAACACAATTCGTCAAAGGTCTCGCTGCCGGCGTGGGAAGTAGCGCACCCGTCACCAGCCCGACTTTCACGATCGTGCACGAGTATCCTGGTGGCCGCTGGCCGATTTATCATTTCGATTTTTTCCGCCTGCGAGATCCAAAATCGATCGCACGACTCGGTCTGGATGATTATTTCTTCGGCGACGGTGTCTCGGTGGTCGAATGGGCGGACCGCTTTCCTGAATTCATTCCCGAGCAAGCGCGCTGGCTTAATTTCGAGATAAGATCGGAAACCACGCGAGCGATCAGGACGAAATGAAAATTCTCGCGCTCGAACTTTCTACCGCGCGCGGCAGCATCGCCTGGCTGCATGAGGGCGATCTTGTCATGCGCGAATGGACAAACGACCGGAAGAATTCGGGACCATTTTTTGTAAACCTGCAAAGTGTCCGCGAAAAATTCGGTCCTCCAGAAGAAATCATTGTCGGACTCGGGCCGGGTTCGTATGCGGGAACGCGGATTGCGATTTCCGCCGCGATTGGGTTGCAAGCGGCGTCGAACGTGAAGCTGATTGGCTTTCCATCGATCTGCGCGATGGAATGCGAAGGGGATGAATATGGCGTGGTCGGGGACGCACGCCGGCAATCATTTTTCTTTGCCCGCATTCGCGCTCACCGGTTGATCGAAGGTCCGACGCTGTTTACTGAAAGCGAATTGCAAGCCAAACGGGACAAGCTCGGAGACGGCATGCCGATCTTTTCCTCCGATGACCTGACGCAGTTTAAAGGCGTTGAGCTTCGTTATCCCTCGGCTCTGGTACTGGCGCGACTTGCGCTGGATACGCGGCGCAGCTTTTCTTTGCCGCCACTTGAGCCAATTTATTTGCGCGAACCGCAGATCACCGTGCCTAAAACTGCAACGACCGCTTCATGACTACGGAAACCTATCGATGTTGGGCTGAGATTGATCGGAGTGCGCTGCGTCACAACGCACGACTCGTGCGCGAGCGAATCGGATCGGCCGCGCAACTTCTCGCCGTCGTGAAAGCGAACGCTTACGGGCACGGATTGGCCGGCGTCGCGGAAGCGCTCGCCAAGGAGGCGCAATTGTTTGGGGTAGCTAATCTGGAGGAGGCGATCCAATTGCGCAGCGCGCTTCCTCATCCAATCATCATTCTTGGCCCCTCCGTACCTGAAGAAAGATCCATCATCGCCGAGCACGGATTCATCCCAACGATTTCCACTTTTGAAGAAGCGCAGGAGTTCAGTCTCGCGGCAAAAGACGCAGCGATC
>JBAQJG010000251.1:0-1840 GCA_049300145.1 Chthoniobacterales bacterium
GACCACCCAACCGGCCAGCTCATCGTCTCCCCTTCCCCCGGCCTGTTAGGATCGTCGGCTCGCTGGGGTGGAGCTGACGCGCTCGCTCAGGTGCAGGACCGCCGCCCCTGACCCTTCTCGGACATGACCGGATGCCTGCTTGCACTCACGCTGAGCAGGTCGAGTTAATTCGCTTCTTTTTACTCCCACCGCCGGTTGTGGCATCATGTCGACCGAGCGGCTGCACGACTGGCATGATGCGTCGCGTGCGGGAATGGGCATGAGAGTAGTTGCTTGCTTGCTGGTTCTCTCTGCGCTCTCTTGTCCGGCGCTTGGCGAAGAGACGCAGGGCGCAGCCGGCGATACCATTTTTAGAGCGCATTGCGCGGAATGCCACAATGGCGGCGTTATGCGCGCTCCTGACGTTTCTGCGTTGCGGCAGTTGTCGCCAGCATCGATCAAGGCGGCGCTCACCGGCGGCAGCATGAGTAACCAAGGGCAGAGACTTAGCGCGGCTGAGATCGACGCCGTGAGCCGGTTCCTTGGAAACAACTCGGCGCCAGTCGCAAGCGCGGCAGTGGCCTGCACAAACGCGATTCCGCTGTCGGCCGATGCGTTTGCCGAGCCGCATTGGAACGGCTGGGGCGTCGACGCCGCACAGCACCGCTTCCAGCCAGCGACGATGGCGCAACTCGCAGCAGCGGACGTGCCGAATCTCAAGCTGAAGTGGGCGTTCGGCTTTGACGGGGTCACCCACGCCTATGCCCAACCGACGATCGTGGCGGGACGCCTTTTCGTCGGTAGCGCCAACAGCAAGATTTATTCGCTGGACGCGAAGACTGGCTGCGTGATTTGGATGTTTGTGACCAAAGCGCCGGTGCGAACCGCGATCAGCATCGCCATCGACGCCCGCGGCTGGTCCGCCTTCTTCGGAGACCAGCGGGCGAACACCTATGCGCTCGACGCGCTCACCGGCAAGCTGCTGTGGATAACGCATGTCGACGACCATCCCGCGGCCGTTATCACGGGAGCACCGACGCTCGTCGACCGGGTACTCTATGTGCCGATCACCTCGTACGAAGAAGTGACCGGTGCTGATCCGCACTACCCATGCTGCACCTTTCGCGGCAGCATCGTCGCGCTCGACACCGCCACGGGCCAGGTGCTGTGGAAGAGCTACAGCATCGCCGAGGCGCCGAAGCCGATGCGGACCAATCACCTCGGAGTTCAACTCTTCGGGCCATCGGGCGCCGGGATTTGGTCCTCTCCGGCCGTCGATCCGGCTGGCGGCATGCTCTACGCCACGACCGGCGATAGCTATTCCGATCCGCCGGCGGCCAACTCTGATGCGTTTGTGGCCTTTCGTCTTGGAAATGGGAAATTGGCCTGGTCGCACCAGATGACGGCCGGCGACGCGTTTAACATCGCCTGCATCGGGGCAACGCCCGGCGTTCTGAGCAACTGTCCCGATGCGAACGGGCCCGATTTCGATTTCGGGTCATCGCCGATCTTGGTGCAGCTCGCGGACGGCAAGCGGGCGCTCGTCGCCGGTCAGAAATCGGGCGTTGTCTACGCGGTAGATCCCGATCGACAGGGTGCCATTATCTGGCGGCGTCGTCTTGGCGAGGGCGGGAAGCAGGGCGGGGTGCAGTGGGGCGCAGCCGCGGACGCACACAATGTCTATGTCGCGCTGTCCGATGTGCGGACGCGGCCAGTTCCGGACTCGACGCCCGGCGCGCAGAAATCGTCCCGCGGGCCGAAGTTCCTGCTAAACCCGACTGTGGGCGGCGGTCTGTTCGCTCTGGCACTTGAGACCGGAGAGGTGGTCTGGCACACGCCGCATCCTGGCTGCGGCGACGCG
>JBAQJG010000252.1:0-9810 GCA_049300145.1 Chthoniobacterales bacterium
AAAAGGCACGGGCAGGCTCCAGCTTCAACGTTTCTGTTCACGGCAAGATAAGCGAGATCTAAGCGTTATGGTTTTATGGTGAGGATTAATGGCGATGGTCTGGGGCCGTTGTCTCCCACGTCATGAAGTCATCCAAAGTTTGGCGCGCTCTTCGGACTGCTAACGCCAGGACGGTGGCGTCATCGAGAAAGCCAAGCGCTGGAATTGCGTCGGGAATCAAGTCGAGCGGATTCACGACGTAAATGATGGCGGCGATGATTACGACCAACATGCTCTCGTCCACGTCGCGGTAATCGCCCTGGTAATAGGTGCGGATCAAACGCAGCATGGTCTGAAAATATGGCCACGTCTCTTTAAACGGATCTCTCGGCAGCGACGCGGCCTCCTTCGCCGCTTCCTGGAAGAGCGCGCGCAAGCGCTGCGGATCCTGGACATAGGACTTCGCGCTTTTCACCGCTTCCGCGAACTCCGCTTCGAGCCGCTCTTTTAGAATATGAGTGCGATCCTTCTTTATCTTGACAGGAGGCTTTCTTTTGGGGGATCTCGTTTTCGTCTTCGCTTTTCTCATCGAGTGCTATGAGGCATCGCGATTCGTCGATGAGAAGCCGTTTTGTGCACGCTCGACCAGCGCCCCTAAGGTTTCGTTGCCAGGACAAGCGGCGAAGGTCCAGGCGCTTGGAGTTTGCGGACTTTCTTGAAGCTGGCTTCTTCGAGCCAGCCTTTAATTTCATTGAACGTGAACGTGTCGCCTTTCTCTGTGTTGACGAGCATTTGCACGGCGAAGATTAGCGGCGGCAGCGGCTGGGTCCGTTCGTCGTTCACGAGCCATTCGGCGATGGCGATGGTGCCGCCGGACTTGAGCGCGCGGAAAGTTTTCTTGAGCAACCTGCGGCTGCGTTCTTCGCCTTCGCTGTGCAAGATGTGGCCGAGCGTGGCGACGTCATAGTCTTTGCCGAAATCCGCTTCCAGCAAATCGCCTTCGATGAATTTGAAGCGATCTCCTACACCAAACTTTTGCGTGATGCGCTTGGTCGTTGGAATCATTCCGGCCCAGTCGGCCGCGGTCACGCGAACGCGCGGCGACGCTTGCGCGAGCACAATGCCCCAGATTCCCGAGCCCGCGGCAAGATCGAGAACGCGTAGTTCGTTTTTCGCTTTCGCGAGCTTTAAATGATCGGCGAGCGTCTGCGCGGTGGCGTAACTCATCGGGATGATGTTTTCCACCAGGCCGGAGAAAAATTCCGTGCCTTCGCCTTCTTGATTCACGGCCTGCGCCGGCCGGCCCGTGCGGACAACATCGCTTAGCTGCAACCACTTGGATACAAGTTGTGTCACGTTCAAGCGGAAGAAACCAGCGAGCGTGCCGGGTTTGTTGCTCACAAGAAACGCCGCGCTCTCGGGCGTGAGCGAATATTTCTGATGTCGATCTTTCTTTAAAAGTTCCAGGCCAACGAGCGCATTCATGAGCATCCGCAGACCGCGTTCTGAGGCGCCGGTTTCTTTGCTGATTTGGTCAACCGTCTTCGATCCGCTTTCTAGCGAATCGAAAACTTTGTTGCTGACCGCCGCAGCGATGATGAGCGGCGGCGCATAGGCGAAACCAAATTGCATCAAGCGTTCGGGAGTGACTTGATTTTTCTTGGCAGTTTTCATTGACCTGTCCGCCAGTCGGACGGACTCGTCCTGTGGCGAGTTTGATTTGAAATTTCGGGATTGTAAGATCGATAAGTAGCGAGCGCGCATGCGCTGGCAAATCGAATCAATGGTGAAGGAAAACTCACCGGAAACAAAATCTTTGCGGGCAATTTCGTTCGTGGTGCATGCGACGCGCGGGGTGATCCGCAATCAAACCATGCGGCGCAAGACGATGTTCGCGGTGCTCGTGATCGCGCTCGTCCTTTTATTCTCTGGATCGACATTTTTGGCATCGATGCTTAATCCGCAGGAACATCCGATGCGGTTCATCCTCTTCTGGTTCATTTGCGCATGGTTGACGCTGACCACGATTCTGCTGGCGATTTTCGACTTGCTGATGGTGCGGCTGGAGGCGCGGAAAGCGCAGCGGGGCTTGCAGGAAAAGTTCTCGCAAACCAAAACTCCGGACTCGCCAAGATCGACAATCGACGAATAATCGTAGCGTGAGTAAAGAAGCGATCGAAGCGCGAGCATCTGCGTCGCGCTCGCCGCGGCAAGCCACTACCAGCGAGCGAAGAGGTTACAAATCGCGCGAACAAATGGAGGCGACAGAGCGTGCTTCGCTCGCGCCGTTTGCGCAGAAATCTGGGGACTCGCGCAGTCGAGAATATCCGGAGCCGAGTCATGCTTATCGAACGGAATTTCAGCGTGACCGCGCACGGATCATTCATTCACGCGCGTTCCGCCGGTTGGAATACAAGACGCAGGTTTTTCTGAATGGGACCGGCGATCATCTGCGCACCCGGCTGACCCATTCGATTGAAGTCGGATCGATCAGTCGCACAATCGCCCGAGCATTGTCGTTGAATGAGGACCTCGCCGAAGCGATCGCGCTGGCGCACGATCTCGGACATTCACCCTTCGGGCATTCCGGCGAAGAAATGTTGGCGGAATGTATGCAGGAACATGGCGGGTTCGATCACAACCGGCAGAGCTTGCGCGTGGTGGAGCTGCTCGAGAACGCTTATCCGAATTTTCCCGGCCTTAATTTGACCTTCGAAGTGCGGGAAGGTTTGCGAAAACATCAAGCATTCTATGATCCGCCCAGACCGGGCGAAGGGAAATATCGTTGTCCATCTCTGGAAGCGCAGATCGCAAACCTGGCGGATGAGATCACTTATTACAGTCACGACCTCGACGACGCGGTGGACTTTGAAATCTTGAGCGCGGCGCAATTGGAGAAAAATGCGGTCTGGCAAAGGAGCCATCGCGCGGTGCTGACGCGTTATCCCGATGCGCGCGAGCCCGAGCTTCACAAGCTGATCATTCGCGACATCATTGATGTGCAGGTGCAGGATGTCGTCACCACCAGCGCGCGATCCATTCTCGATGCCGGCGTGCAAAGCGCAGATGAAGTGCGGCGACAGCCGACGCCGCTCATTCGTTACAGCGACGAATTGCTGGAAGCGAATCGCGGGCTGCGACGATTCTTGTATCAGAACGTTTATTATCATCCGCGCGTGGCGGAAGTGAATAAGCGGGCTTGCGAAATGTTGAGAAAAGTTTTTGAAACATACCTTGTCGATCCCGAACGGCTGGGCGAAGCGGCGGCGAAAAGGACCGATAAAGAAGGATTACATCGCACAGTCTGCGATTACATCGCCGGAATGACTGATCGGTATTTGATGGAAGAATATGCACGGATTGCGGCGGAGTGATGGAGTAAAAATCGTCGCTCCGCTGCTCCATCACTCCGCTTTTTCTTACGCGGCCGCGCTGCCGCTTTCTTCGCGCAAATATTGAATCACCAGGCGGAGCCGCTGATTGACGGAAAGCTCTTCCAGGACGCGTTGGCGGCGCAGCGGATCGCTCACGAAGGTTGAGGCCATGAGATCGGCGAGCATTTCGGGATCGCTCAAATCGGAGAGATAGCGGGCAACTTTTCTGGGGAACTGACGTCCGTTGCCTTTGAATTTGTCGTAAAGCTCGAGCACTTTCGCTCCGAGCGCTTCTGTTTCCACTGAGGACCGAACTTCAGATTCGAGTGGTTCGATCGTTGCGATCGGGAACGGCGTCTCTTGTTTGAAGCCATCGAAACGGACGCGCTGCAAACCTTGCAGAATCAAATTGGAAGTGCCATCTGCGCGCCCGACGCAGGCGCGAATGAGGCCAGCGGTGGCAAGATGGAAAAAATCTTCCAAGGCGTGCCATTCCGGACAACTCGGTTTGATCAGTGTCACGCAAAACATGCGGTGATGACTGAGCGCATGTTCGAGCATCTCGCGATAACGCGGCTCGAAAATGTAAAGCGGGAGCAACGCGTGCGGAAAGAGAATGGCCCCGGGAAGCGGGATGACCGGCAGTTGATCGGGAAGCTCCATCGGATGCAAACGTTCAACGTCTAACGCTCAACGTCCAACGTCGAATGTCACGGAGCGAAGGTTGACCTGCGATCCGGGCGCGGCCAAGGTGCACATAATTTAGGACAGAACCGCGCCGCATGAGTTCGCGCCGGGATATGCCGCCCAGTTTGCCGATGCCCATCGCGCTCACGGCGAGATCGACATTTTTATTTGCAATGAAATCGAGCAATTGTGCGAGCTGGGCCGGTGTGTCGGTGCGCGTGGCAACCTTGAAAATGTCTGCGCCGCATGATTTCGCCGCGCGCGCCCTGGCACGCAAGCTGCGCGTACTTGGTGTGGAACGGAAGTTATGAAACGAAATGATGCGTCGCACATTTTTCCTGCGCGCGATCGCGAGCAACGAGCGGAGAGCTTTAGCCGAGCGCAGCTCGACATCAACATAGCGGGCTCGGGGCAAAAATCGCGAAAGCAATTCGTGCCGCCGTTTGATCGACAATTTATTCGCGCCGCCTTCGCGCGGATGTCGCGCGGTGATGATGAGCGGCGCGGGTAACATCGATAATTTGTTTTCCAGTTCGTTGACGATGCCGACGAGATGATCCAGTCGCACCTCAAACAGGTCGGGCGGGTTCCGCATTCGGATAGCGAAACGCAAGTCGTCCTGCGACCTGATTACGCCCACGAGGCGAAGAAAAGGACGCCGTGCTTTGACCGATGTGTGTGCTGCCATATCTTTCTGTTTCCGGGGCGATCAAGTTGATGCCGAGGTCGCTTTTTCTAGCATGCTTGCACGACGACAGGAACTAAACACGCAGCTGCAACAGTTGATTGATTCCATTCTGCTGGCGCTCTCACTGGTGGCCGCGCACGCCTTGCGCTTCTACAGCACGACCTGGTTCGATCTCGCCACTCCGATCGATCCATTCCGAAATTATCAATGGCTGCTGGTCGTGATCATGCCGTTCGGCCCGATCCTTTTGGATTTGCAAGGTTTCTACCAATCGCCGCTCAACAAAAGAAAATGGAAATCGTTTGGCCAGATCTTGCGCGCCATGATCTATCTCAGCATCATTGTGAGCGGCTGCGTTATTTTCCTGCGTTTTCCATTGGTGAGCCGATCGGTGCCGTTGCTCTTCATTTTGATTGCGACGTTGGTGCTCTTGATCAAGGAGCGAATCATCGTCGATTGGATTCGGAACAAAGCCCTGCGGGGCGAGCTGCGTGAGCCGGTGCTCTTGGCTGGAATTCCAGAGGATATCGCGGCGCTCGAACACTCTTTCAGTCCCGAGCAGCACCTGCTCATGGACGTGGTCGCGCGGATCGACATCGAGAAGCAGCCGCTTTCCAACCTGGTCGAAGCCATGCATCGCCATGCAGTCGCGCGCGTAATTTTTGCCGCCGGTCATAGCCAGCTCAACCGGGTGGAAGAAGCGATCGGCGCCTGCGAAGTGGAAGGCGTGCCGGCGTGGGTGGTTGCCGATTTTATTCGGACCTCGATCGCGAAACCGGATTTCGACGCATTCGGAGGTCGTCCCATGCTAGTCTTTCGTTCGACACCGGACGTTTCCTGGACTTTGCTCGTCAAGGAGATCATCGACCGTGTGGGCGCTTTCGTGGCACTCCTGCTTTTTGCAATCCCAATGGGGATCGTGGCCTTAATGATTCGTATCACTTCACGTGGTCCAGCCGTTTTTCGGCAACGCCGTGCGGGCAAACACGGCAAGCCATTCGTCATGTACAAATTCCGTTCGATGTCGGACGATGCTGAGATGCGGCGGGCGGAACTGGAGCCGTTCAATCAGATGCAGGGGCCGGTGTTTAAAGTGGAAGCCGATCCGCGCATTACCCCGCTCGGCCGCTGGCTGCGTCGCACGAGCTTTGATGAGCTACCGCAACTGGTGAATGTATTAATGGGAGATATGAGCTTGGTTGGTCCGCGTCCGC
The DNA here is from genome assembly GCA_049300145.1 of Chthoniobacterales bacterium. Lineage (GTDB taxonomy): Bacteria > Verrucomicrobiota > Verrucomicrobiia > Chthoniobacterales > UBA10450 > AV133. Next base: position 5,943 of record JBAQJG010000252.1, read on the forward strand.
TGCCGCTTTACGAGGTGGAAAAATTTGAAAATACAGCGCAACGGCGACGGTTGAGCGTAAAGCCGGGCTTGACCTGTCTCTGGCAGATCAGCGGGCGCAATCGAGTGCGAGATTTTCGCGATTGGGTCAAACTCGATCTTGATTACATCGATCATTGGTCGCTCGGGCTCGATTTCAAGATTTTGCTGCGAACCATTCCGGCGGTACTTTTAGGCTCAGGCGCGAAGTGAGGCGCGTACATGTACGTTAATGATGCAGTATAGAGAGGGGCGCGAAATGGGTGCCGATCCGTTCTATTGCTGCGGCACCTCACGCGGCAGCATCCTTTCGACGTACTTGGCCAGGAGATCGAACTCGAGGTTGACGGGATCCCCCACCTGGGCGCCGTCGAGGTTTGTGTAGCGTTTCGTGATGGGAATGATCCAAACGGCGAAACTCTTCGGCAAGACTTCGGCGACGGTGAAGCTGATCCCGTTGATGGCAATCGATCCTTTGTAAGCTACGTAATGGGCAAATTCGGCGGGTAATTCAACTTCCAGGCGATGATCCGCGCCGCTCTCTTCGAAGGCCAGGATTTGCGCCATGCAGTCGATGTGGCCCTGCACAAAATGTCCGCCGATGCGATCATCCGCGGCAAGGGCGCGCTCGAGATTGACCGGGCTCTCGCGTCGCAATGTTTTTAGATTCGTTCGGTCGAGCGTTTCTTCGAGAAGATCGAAAGTGAGCTGTTCGTCGCGGTGTGCGCTGATGGTCAGACAACAGCCATTCACAGCGACGCTCTCACCGGTTCGAATCTCTTTCGCGATACGCGGCGCGGCGATTTGCAATTGCGTCCCGCGATCGCTGGCACGAATCCAAAGCACGCTGCCGACTTCCTCGACAAGACCGGTGAACATCGATCAAATTTTAGCCGGGTAACGTCAGCCAGCAAACCAGGAAAGCACTGGCAGGAGCGCGGACTGCAGACAAACTGCCAAGATTCGCGAATCACGCCGCAGTTATAGTCGTGACGCCGGAATTCTACAGACATTAGGCGCAAATTTTCGATGAGAGGCAGTGATAGCGCAAAGCGCACGTCGGGATTTGGTCTAAATTACGGTCGCGCCTCCATGAGCATGCAGCGCCCGTAGCGCTCAGTGAGAGCGACGTTGATTTTTTCTTTGGATTGAGAGATTCTGTGCGCTCGAGCAGATGCAGCACGTTACCGCGTTTTCCCGTCCGCAGACCGTACCGCCAGTGCCAGCGAGTGGGCTGGCACCTAAGATCTGGATCCTGAACAGCTGGCGCGACCTGATTCTTTACGTCGGCACACCGCTTTTGCTCGTGCCGATGTTCGCCCTGGCACAAGCCCGCTGGAGTGCACAAGACATCTACGTTTTCGTGGCTGCGTTCGGCGCAATGGGGCATCACCTCCCGGGGATGATTCGCGCCTACGGAGACCGTGCATTGTTCGGGCGATTTCGCTGGCGCTTCATAATCGCGCCGATCTTTTTGGTTTGCACCTGCGTCGCTTTCTACTGGTGGGACCTCAAAGGGATCGTTCTCGTCGTATTCTTCTGGGGCGTCTGGCACGGCATGATGCAGACCTACGGGTTCTGTCGCATCTACGACGCGAAAACGGGCTCGTTTGCCGCGCTCACCCGTCGGCTTGACTTCGCGACATGCGCAATCTGGTTTGCTGCGGCGGTCCTTCTTTCATCGCCGCGAATGACCGACACACTCGAAATCTATTACGCAAGCGGCGGGCCTTATATTTTGCCGGGCCTGCTGCGCACCGTGCAGCAGATAATGCTATTGACCGCCATCGCGGTTGCGATTCTGTTCTTGGTCAACTTCGCGCGAATGTGGGCGCAAGGAAAGCGTCCCAATCCAGTGAAGCTGGCGCTGGTCGTCACGAGCATCGGCTTCTGGTGGTATTGCAACAACGGCGTCGCCAACATCCTTGCCGGCATCGCGTTGTTCGAGGTTTTTCACGATGTGCAGTATCTTTCGCTTGTCTGGATTTACAATCGCAACCGGGTCGAGAAGGACAGCAGCATCGGCGGATTCATGCGTTTTGTTTTTCGGCGGAGCGGTTCGCTCGTGGGATTGTACATCGGTCTTGTTTTCGCCTACGGCTCGCTCAGTTATTTCAACTCCCGTCTTGAAGTCGAGACCATCAAGCGCGTCCTCACTGGCGTTGTTGCCGCATCGAGCCTGCTCCATTTTTACTATGACGGCTTCATTTGGAAAGTACGGGAGAAATCGACGCGCGAATCTCTTGGGATCACTGGCGGCGCCGTGACTGCCCGGTCAAACGAGTTTCTCCCAAACTGGCTGTTGCACGGATTAAAATGGGTGGCGGTCTTCGTGATTCCGCTGGCTGCCCTCTTCATCGGAGAGGTGCGCGGTCCGGCGTCGGAAGTGCAACGAAAGGGCTGGGTCGTGGCCGATCTTCCAGTCGGCGCGCGCCAGCGTGTAAACTATGGCATCGCGTTGCAAGGCGCGGGTCGCCTTGATGAAGCAGTCGAGCAGTACCGTATGGCGCTGGGCTTCGATGCGAATGACGCCACGGCGCATTACGATTTGGCTGGCGTTTTGATGGCTCAATCCAAAGTGGATGAAGCAGCCGAGCATTTTGCAACGGCGCTTCGATTCGATCCAGAAGCTGGAGATTATCGCTACCATTACGCTTACGCGCTTGAGCGACTGGGCCGCGATGATGATGCGCGGCTCCAATACGAGGCGGCAGTGAGATCCAAGCCAAAGTCGGCGGATTATCATCATGGTTACGCGGTTCATCTGCTGAGAACCCACCGGTTGGATGAAGCAATCGCGCAGTTTCAGCAGGGTTTGCGGCTGAAGCCGGCCGATGTCGATGCGCATTTCGAAATTGGAAACGCGTTGTCTGACAAAAACGAACTGGAAGAAGCAAAGGCGCATTATCTTGAAGCGATCCGACTAGATCCCAAACGCGCCGACGTGCGCAATAATCTCGGCAACATCTATCTTCAGCAAGGGCAGATTTCGCAGGCTGTCGTGCAGTACGAGGAAGCGTTGCGCCTCGATCCCAAACTTAAGAATGCGGAGGAAAATCTCCGCCTGGCTAAGGCGAGCGAGACGCGCTTTCAATCGCGCCCATCCCCATAAAGACCTTGGTGATGCCGCGCCATTGATCGCGGCGTGACGAGATCATTTACCCAATTCCTCCGAACTACGGCTGCGATGGAATAGAAAAACAAAGATGCGCATTGCGATTCTATCGGGTATTCTTTTCCTCTCCGGAATTGGCGCGCTCATTTTCGAGACGCTCTGGCTCCGGCTGAGCGGCTTGGCCTTTGGAAACTCGGTCTGGGCTGCGGCCCTGATTCTTTCCAGTTTCATGGCGGGTTTGGCGCTGGGAAACGCGATTGCGGCGTCCTCGAGAATACGTCGCTGGCAGCCGTTACATCTTTACGCTGCGCTGGAAGTGGCGGTGGCATGCTTTGGCTGCACAATCGTTTTTGCTCTGCCGCTGCTGGGCGGTTGGATGCGGCCCGTTTGGCAAGCGCTGTGGAGCCATCACTCGGTGCTTCTCGGTCTGCGTTTTGTGCTGTCGTTTTTGATTCTATTGGTGCCCACAACGGCGATGGGCCTGACGCTGCCAGTGTTGATGGAGGATCCGGTGTTGCGGCGAACCAATTTCGGACGTGTCATCGGTCTTCTTTATGGCTGGAACACACTAGGGGCCGTAGCCGGCGCCGTCTTGGGCGAAGCTTACCTGATCGAGGCGTTCGGGCTGCGCGGCACCGGTCTGGCTGCGGGATTAGCGAGCTGCATCGCCGCACTCATAGCTTTGCTCGTCGCAAGAAGCGACGCCGCAACCGCCCCGATTATTCCAGAGGCAGTA
>JBAQJG010000253.1:0-1738 GCA_049300145.1 Chthoniobacterales bacterium
CGCTAGCTTTTTCATGGCAGGATCTCGGCGGGATGGAAAGGTGAGGAAGGGGAGCGGTAGAGCAGACCAGAATGTCGCTCCATTAGCGTAACGCGCTCATCTGCAAGCGTCCAGCATCGAGACGGAAACGAAATAACCCCGCCTAGCTAGTACCGGGTTTTGAAACTGGTGGGTGACGAGCGGGTGGGATGCGTTTAGTTTGCCTGGGTTTTCGAGCTTGACTGGGGTTAGGTTTGGAGAGGACGTCCAGTGTAGGTCCAGCGGAACGGCTTGGCGAACACACGGTTGAAGTACCCGATGAATCGCAACAGTTTGTCCCGTAGGTCAGCGACCGAAGAGAAGCTCCCGCGACGAACGACTTTTCGCATGATGACGCCGAATACGATTTCGATTTGGTTGAGCCATGATGTGTGCTTGGGCAGGAACACGAACCGAATGCGATGGGTTCGATTTTCCAGGAACGCGCGCCGCGTGGCTTGCGACTGCTGGACGCCGCGTTTGCCTTTTTTTTCCCAACTCCTCGTCGACGTTGCACGCGTTCGCCACCCACGAAACCAAGCTCTCCGAACAATGCGTGTTGAGGTTATCCACGACGAAGACCCACGCGGCGGCAGGATCCGACGCCACCGTCTGGTCGATGTGTGCGACGAAATCCTCTTCGGTGCGCGTTGGGCCGATGGTGGGCTGAATCATCTCCCCCTTGACGACGTGAAAGTTGCCGATCAATGTCTGAGTGCCGTGCCGAACATACTCGAACTCGCGGCATTCGATCTGCCCAGCGATCATTGGTCGCGTGGGGGAGGCCCGCTCCAGAGCCTGAATCCCGGTCATTTCATCCACGCAGACCGTGTGCGTGCCTTGCTGGACATACAACGCGGGCGCTTGTTGGTAGGTGTCGCACACCTGTTCGACTTGCTGCTGGAACCGGGCCGGGTCTTTTTCAGTCGTGTTCAACCAATAACGGCTGCGATGCGGCTGCAATTCGGCCTCCCGCAGATAGTGGCCCACTTGGCTCACCGAAATCGACGACACGATCCCGCGTTTCTTCGCTTCCTCGGCCAGTTCGGCATAGGTCCAATGCGTGATGGGGCGGCCGGACAGTTCGGGCGGCTCGCAAGCCAGTGCCAGGATTTGCGTGATCTGCTCGGGCGTGAACGTCCCAGGCGATCCGCTTCGCGGTTTGTCACTGAGCACGTCTTCAATAGCTCGTCGCAAAGCGGCTTCTCCTTCCGCGCATTCAATCTCGATCAACCGTCGCCAAGCCCGCGCCCATCGCCGCCGCCACGTGCCGATCTGTTTGCGAATCAAACCCACCTGAGGCGCGATCTCCTCGTTGCGCAGGCCCGCAAATGCCGCCAAGATAATCTGCGCCCGCTGTCGCAACCGCACCGCAATCACCGTCGAAACACTCATTCTCCGCAACACAACCTGTTGCCGCTCCGTAATCACCACCTTGGCTGCCTTCCCTGACATGATGTACCTCCTTGTAAGCGCCGTAGCCCCGATCCAACGACCGGGAAGGCTAGGAGGTTTACCAAAAACACCATTTCCGTGTAACCGCAGTTGGCAAACGCGGTACTAGCCGTTTTTCCTTTGTCAAAAATCCAACGGTATCACCACCGCCGCCCGCGCTCGAATGGCCGCCTGGGCCACGTGCTGCGCACTTTCCGGGGCAATTCCTAGATCATCCGTTCCCGCGGCGCGCATCGTTGCTGGTTCTTTGGCGATATGCGACGGC
>JBAQJG010000254.1:0-7706 GCA_049300145.1 Chthoniobacterales bacterium
CCGCTGGAGTACGATAAGGACAAGTCAGGTAAGGTGGTTCAGGGAAAATTTGGACAACAAGTGCGGCATCCATTCAGTGGTGTCGCGCTGGCCTACAAGCACGGCATTCCCGGCGAAGTCATGCACATAATCGCCACCCACAGCCATGAGGGCGACAAGATGGAGCGCTCAATCGAGTCGATTATTTTCCATCACGCCGACTTTGTGGATTTCGATATCGCCAAGCTTCTTGGCAAGCGCGCCGCCAAGAAGTAACGCTCAAGCAGTTGATGGTTGAGCCTCCTTCGCCTAAGGCTACGGCGTGCCAGGGAGTTGATTGTTGAGAGTCTGAAACTGCCGGTTAGCCATGAACGAGATTGTACCGGATGCGACGGCGCCTATTTGCGGCGCTGGACGCGCGAGCTCCGGTTGGATACTCTATTAGAGGAGTGCCTCCAGTGGCTGATACGCTGCCGGAAATCGAGCGAATAATGCGCGACAAATTGATGGCGCGGTCGGGCGAAGAACGCTTTGTGATGGGCGCGCAGATGTTCGACAGCGCCCGCGAAATGGTGAAGGCGTCACTACCACGCGGTTTATCAAAGGCGGAACAGCGACGGCAACTGTTCAAACGCATCTACGGGATGGAAATTGACATAGGAAGTTGATATGGGGCTCACACTCGTCGAGAAGATTGCCGCTCGTCACGCTGACGGACTCGCTCCGGGCACAGTCGTGCGTGCTGGCGATTTCATCTCCATTCGTCCGCGCCATGTGATGACGCACGACAACACCGGCGCGGTGATCCCAAAGTTCAAGCAGATCGGCGCGACCGCGATTGCGGATCCGGCGCAACCGGTGTTCGCCATTGATCACGACATTCAAAACGTCACGCCGAAGAATTTGGAGAAGTACGCCAAGATCGAAGCGTTCGCCGGCGAGCACGGCGTCGACTATTACCCGCCGGGCACCGGAATTTCGCATCAGGTGATGGTCGAACAGGGCTATGTCGTTCCCGGGGCTTTGGTAGTGGCGAGCGATTCGCACTCCAATTTGTACGGCGCCGTGGCGGCACTGGGCACGCCGGTGGTGCGAACTGATGCCGCGAGTATTTGGGCGACCGGAGTCACATGGTGGCAAGTTCCCAAAGTCGCCAAGGCAGTGCTCAAGGGAAATCTTTCAGCTGGCGTCACCGGCAAGGATGTGATCATCGCTTTGTGCGGACTCTTCAACAAAGACGAGGTGCTCAATCACGCCGTTGAATTCATGGGCGATGGCGTGGCGAATCTTCCGATGTCAGCCCGCATGACCATCGCCAACATGACCACCGAGTGGGGCGCGCTGGCCGGGGTGTTTCCATTCGATGAAGTAACGGTGAATTATTTGCGCTCGCGCGTTGGCGAGTTCACGAACCCGAAACGCCCGGGAACACGCGGCCCGAAAAGTCGCTCCGGCTACACCAACATCGACATCGATGAATGGTGGAAGAATCGAAGCGAGTTCACCGCCGATGCGGACGCGGAGTACGCCATCGAACTAGAACTCGATCTCGCGACGGTCGTTCCGCACGTGTCCGGTCCTAATGAAGTGAAGACAATGGTGTCGCTTGCGGAAATGCAGCGAAAGCATGTGCCGATTCAAAAGGCGTATCTGTTGTCGTGCGTGAATGCACGGTTTGAGGATTTACACGACGCGGCCGAAGTCGTGCGCGAACGCGGCGGACGCGTTGCCGATGGTGTCGAATTTTACCTGGCCGCCGCCAGCGCCGAAGTGCAAGCCAAGGCCGAGTCCACTGGTGATTGGAAAACTCTGCTCGAGGCGGGCGCCATTCCGCTGCCGTCTGGTTGCGGAGCATGCATCGGCTTGGGTCGCGGTCTGGTCGGCAAAGGCGAGATCGCCATCAGCGCCACCAATCGCAATTTCAAGGGCCGCATGGGCGACCGCGATGCGCTGGTGTATTTGGGTTCGCCCGCGGTGGTGGCAGCAAGCGCGTTGGCCGGATTTATTTGCGCGCCAAAAGATTTCGCCGAGCGCGCCGCGGGCACGGCAATTCGACGCGCCGAAAAGAAAACGCAGCCAGCGGGCTCGGTAGAAATTATTGCCGGCTTTCCGGCGAGCGTGCACGGTCGCGTCCTGTTCGTTGATAAGGACAATTTGAACACGGACGGCATTTACGGCAGCAAACACACTTACCGCGACGATATGACGCCGGAAGAAATGGCGGCGGTAACATTTGAAAATTACGATCCGAACTTCAACACCCTCTACCGCCGCGGTGACATCGTCATCGGCGGACTGAACTTTGGCAGCGGCTCCAGCCGCGAGCAGGCGGCCACGGCGCTGAAGTTCAAAGGAATCCCGTGCGTGATTGCCGCCAGCTTTTCCGAAACCTACAAACGCAACGCGTTCAACAACGGGTTCGTCGTGTTTGAATGTCCCGAGTTAGTCACGCATCTGCGAGCGATCGCGCGCCTGCGGGATGCGCCGACCACGGTCGCCTCGGAGATCACGATTGATTACGGCAAATCCGTGCTGACCATCGATGGAAAATCGTTCGCCTTTCCTGCGCTGAGTCCCGCGGCACAAGAGTTAATCGTCGCAGGCGGCGCCGAAAATCTCGTGGCCGCTCGGCTCCGTACGAAGCCGCAAAGAACCGCGTAAATTTTATTTGTAGCGGCGGTCTATGACCGTCGCATTTTTCGTTCTGAGGAGCGGTCACCGCAGCGACCTGGCGATGCGCCGTCACGGTCGTGAACTTTGGTTTTTGAACCGCGATGTGCGCGCGAGGACCGATGACCTACAAATTATTCCCGCGATCCTTCCCAGAATCGCCCGCAATTCGCGACCGCATTGTCTGAACGCGCTGCACCATCGCCACGGCTGCCATGAGCAGAAGCGCCGAGACGACCTGGTGTGGCCGGAGCGTTGCGTGGAAAAAGCCCCATGTGATGCACACCGCGGCGAGCGTTTGCATCATTTCAAAGTAGCCGGCAGTCGATGCCTGGGTTAGGCGCAGTCCTTCGAAATAAATAAGCAGCGGAATACCGCCCGAGATCGACGCCAGCAGGATTAGCGCGACGACGGCTTTGATGGCGTGGGTTTGCGCGGCTGCTGGCCAGAGCATCGCACTGTGGAGCTTGCCGTGGCCAAGCAGAATTAAAGTCATGCAGACGAGCCCAATGACCACGCGCAGACTCGAGGCCAGGCGGAGCGACACACCGAGCATCACGCCCCGGCCCGCGACAGTTGCCAGTCCCCAGAAAAGCGCACAGACGAGAGCGTACCCGGTACCGCCAGTGAGTCCGGCGCGTTCGAACGATACGCCAATGAGGGTGGGATACGGGACGGACAGGAAAATGCCGGCAACGATCGCGATCCCCGCGTAGAGGAAAAAGCGCCGCGCGAGGCGATCGCCGAAGATGAAAAATGCGCCGATGGTCGAGATGACCGGTTGAATATTCAAGATCACGTTGACCACTGTCGGGTTGCCATGTTTGAGCGCCAGAGTGAAGAAGACCGTTCCGACAGCTGATCCGGCGAACCCGGAGAAAAGCAGATAACCCCACGTGCGAATCCCGATTTTGTGAACTTCGCCGAGGCGGGGAAGAAGCAGCGGCAGGAACATGGTCAGAATGAGGACGTGCTCCCAGAAAACAATCAGCTCCGCATCGAACAGATCGTTGAGGGGAATGCGCCACGCGCTCTCAGTGCCCCAAAGCGCAGCGCCGAGACCGACCAGCCACGGCCCGTAACTGGCGCTGGTCGTGCCGCGATTTTTCATTCAAAACGGTCTATCATGTCAGAGCCGTACTGCGTCAAAAAATCTTGCGCCACGCCGGAGCGAAAAATCTGGTGGCCTCTCGGCTTCGCGCGAAAGCGCCGAAAACTGCGTGATCTCTTTGTAATCGTAACCATCCGCTAAACACGCGAAACAACGCTAAAACGGAATATTTGATCTCTGATCTTTCGCGTTCTTTAGCGTATTTAGCGGACCCAATCCCCTCCTACGCAGCCGAACTTGCGGCCGGTTACGCTCGTCGATAAAGTCGCGACCATGTCTAAATATAAAATCGCGTGGATGCCCGGTGACGGAGTCGGTCATGATGTCATGGAAGCGGCGCGCATCGTGCTCGATCGACTCAAACTCGACGCCGAATACGTGCCCTGCGACATCGGCTGGGAATTTTGGTGCAAGGAAGGAAACGCGCTTCCCGATCGCACGGTGAAGGTGTTGAAGGAAACTACCTGTGGTCTCTTTGGCGCCATCACGAGCAAACCGCAGGACAAAGCCAAAGAAGAATTGATTCCGGAACTCCAAGGCAAAGGACTGGTTTACTTCTCGCCCATCGTGGGACTGCGCCAGCTGTTCAATCTCCACACCAACATGCGGCCGTGCAAAAGCTATCCTGGCAATCCGTTGAATTATCGCGGCACCAAAATCGCCAATCCGAGCGGTGAAGATGTCCCAATCGATCAGGTTGTGTTCCGTGAAAATACCGAAGGTATGTACGGTGGCGTCGAATTTTTCCCGTTGCCGGAATCGGTTTACACGGCGCTGTGCGCGAACCCGAAGATGAAGAAGTGGAAAGACAAGGCAGGCCTGGAAAACATCGCGCTCTCAACTCGGATCATGAGCAAGCAAGGGTGCACCAACATTTGCAAACAAGCATTCGAGTTCGCCAAAAAAACCGGACGCAAACGCGTCACCCTGATCGAGAAACCAAATGTGCTGCGCGAAACCGGCGGATTGATGATGCGTTGCTTCAAGGACGTGGCCAAGAATTACCCGTATATCCGCGCGGACGACGCGAACATCGACGCCATTTGCATGTGGATGTTCAAGAATCCGCAGGATTACTCGGTGCTGGTCGCGGAAAATATGTTCGGCGACATCGTCAGCGACTTGTGCGCCGGTCTGGTCGGCGGACTCGGGTTCGCGCCGAGCGCAAATCTCGGCGACAACTACGCCGTCTTCGAACCAACCCACGGCTCGGCGCCGAAATACGCCGGGCAATACAAGGTCAATCCAATCGCGATGCTTCTGACCGGCAAGCTGATGCTCGACTGGCTCAAGGAAACCGAAATGGCCACGCGCCTTGAACGCGCCATTGCCCGCGTCATCGCGGAAGGCAAAGTGCGCACCTACGATATGGGCGGCAAAGATTCGACGTTAGATGTTGCAAGGGCGATTGCAGACTACGCCACTTGATGACGTCAGATTGAATTTGGCAAGGTTTGACCCCAAGACATGTCCGGTCGCCGCGGCGACACGGACTCGCAGCGGCGAGGGCGGCAAAAATTCGACGCTCGAAGTTGCGAGGGCAATCGCCGATTGCGCGAGCGCGTGACGTATTTGGCAAAGCTCGGGTATGATGGCATAAAACTCAGCTTCCACGGTCGGAAGGACCGCCGTTAGAAGGCTCATTGATGAACGAGCCAGAAAATACTGACCCACTGCAAAGTGTGCTCCCGAATGTTTATGAGGGCATCCGGCGAAGCCAACTGCTGATTACTTTGCAGGATAAGATCGCAGCCAGCCCACCGAGTGCGTTCGCTTTTCTTGCTGAGTTCGAAAAACTCGTTCAGTCGATCGTTCCGCAAATTGGTGAAACGCGCATATTGTTCCCTGAGTTCACGCCGCACGATGAAAGACTCCATGTCGCAAAACTTTTCGAACTGACCGACAAGTTTTTTGGACCGCAAGTGTACCGCCAGCTAAATGCGTCCGAGCTGTTTTTGCTCGCTTCTGCTCTATACGCCCACGACTGGGGGATGGCGGTCGGTTCAATGGAAAAGGAATTTTTACAGAAGGGGGCCAGAGAAAAGCTCAATTCGCCTCCATTCAGCCCACTCGCTGACGAAGGAGAGCGCTTGGAGGCGTTTATCAGAAGAGAAGGTGTCACCCTTGGTGCCGGCGCGGAATTTCCCGCTTTAACCGATCAGCAACTACGTCTTTACGTGCGCGAAACGCACGCACGTCGGAGTGCAGCACGGGTTCGGAAATTTTTCGAGCATCAGATCGGCGTTGGGGAATCTTTGGCCCACCTGTGCGAGGGGCACTGGCACGATTTCGGGGTGTTAGATGATTCTAAGCGATTTCCGCGTGAATATGAGGTTGCCGGAATGTCTGCCAATCTACTCGCGTTGGCCCTTCACGTCCGGCTAATTGATTTATTCCACATTAGTGACGATCGAACACCCTGGGCACTTTGGCGGTTTGTCAGCCCGAAGGACAAACGAGCGAAAGCGGCATGGGCGAAACACCGTGCGATTCACGGCATTTCGATAATGGATTTTCCGCCGGGTAGAGCAATTCGGGTTCAAGGAGCAACTGAAGATGAGGAAGTCTGGTCCAGTCTCCAAGACTTGTGTCGCTACTGCGAAAAACAGATCAAAGGAACCTTGGAATTGTCCGCTCGGCACATTTCACGAAAATATGGCCTAGATTTCATCAAGCTAGATTGGTCCGTTACGACAGGAACCGTTACGCCCGATCGACCTGCGTTTCGAGTTCGACCGAGAGGCGATGTTTCGAATCCTAAGCGATGAAATCTACGATGGAGATCCATATGTTTTCCTGCGCGAACTACTGCAAAATGCTATCGACGCAATTCGGACTCGACGCGGACGGTATGCGGATAAGGCTCGTACCGTTCCGCGCAAACAACGCGAACCAGTTTTCGACACTACGATTTATTTCAATATCGAGCACGATCAGAATGGAGATATTGATGTCACGTGCCGGGATTTCGGAATCGGAATGGACGAGCACATCATTCGGAATTATTTCAGTACTGCTGGTATCAGTTATTATCGCAGCGCGGAATTCGAGCGACAGCACCTTGATTTTGAACCTGTCTCGCGATTTGGAGTGGGAATACTGAGCTGCTTTATGGTTTCCGACGATCTCGAAGTGCAAACGTATCGAGATCCGGAATTCGGGCCGCCTATGGCTCATGCAGATAGCAATCTCCCAGGGGCCGCACAGCATCAAGCACGGAAGTTATATTTGAAAATTCCTGGTGTTGATAGGCAATTCGTCGTCAAGGATATCACTCGAACGTTTGAAGTAGGAACGGAAGTGAAAGTTCGCGTCCTTGCCAGCAAATTGCGACAATTGCGAGGGTGGAAGCCAGTTGCAGCGGCAGCTATGAGCTCTAATCCGTTGGACTCGGCATGGAAACGAACTCTCCAAATTACCGAGGAACTGAGGGAGATCGCCGGTTTTGTGGAGTTTCCTATTTGCGTGACCGAGACATGGCCGGGCTTATCGAAACCTCATCGCTCGCTAATCCTGCATCCAAATGTCGATGCTAAAGCGGAGGCGGCACATTACGATTCGCCCGTTACTGTATTTCAGTTAAACCGAGAGTATCCCTGGAGTTCGGTGACAGATCCAGAAGACCTGACAGCCGCGCCTGGTCAGATGACAACAGAGCAATTTGAATTATCGGAGCTACTCCCAGGCGCCGGATACGAGGGATGGCTTACTTTTCCTAAGCCAAAAAACGAGGACTGGGATTTCTCAAGTACAGATAGAAATCCTTTCATGCTGCATGCCGGGAATAATGTTTGTTGGTACGACCGCAAAACGTTCGCATCACTATCGCAACCTATCAGATGGCGCACGCCACAACAATATTCACAGTTACAAGACCCTCCGATTGGCACCTTGCTGGCGATTTACCGTGACGGCATTTTGCTACGGGGAATTAAGCAAGCAGCGC
>JBAQJG010000255.1:0-5279 GCA_049300145.1 Chthoniobacterales bacterium
GTTAAAGGCTGGACAGTCAGTGCGCAACGCCGCCAAGATTACCGGCAGGGGCGTTTCGACAGTTCAGCGCGTGAAGCTGGCGCTCGTGGCGTAAACCATCATTATGAAAAGCAAATTGATCTGGCCGCTCGTTTTCGGCGTGTGCGCAGGTGGAACGCTATGGATGCACTCGATTGCGCCAACTTCAGCTCAGAGCGCACCTGCCGTACCGAATCCAGCCCCACCGATTCGACCCACTTCACCGCCACCCATCGCGCCGAACCCATTACCGCCGCGTACCCCTTTACCGTTCCCGACGATTTCTCCAACAAAGCCAACTTCACCAACGCCACTGCCGACGCCGATTCCCTGAATCCTGGTTGAGATCGACGAGTGTTGGGAGGCGATTCGCGTTTGCAGGCGCGAGCAGCGGGGGCCGCGATATCGGCCAAGTGGCCGGTTTGCGCCGCTGGGATTGCCGCGGCGAAAGGAGGGTTGGGTTAAGCCAATAGCCCGACAAACCCAATCCCGCGCGCCGCCGCGGGTGGCTGACAGTGATCGTATGAGTCGATTCCGCGTGAGGGTTAAGGGTATGCGGAGTGAGCAGAGAAAAAGATAAACCGGGTGAAGCGAAAAGTGGGTTTGACAAATTTTTAGAAAAGCGGTGCCGATGCGGCCGAGTTTAAGCCAGTAGCGCGATTCGACCCGATCAACAGCGCCACCCGCGGGTCCGACACCGTGATCTGCGAGAATCTTTCTCATGCGGCGAATCATTTTCAAATCGCTCGCCGTCATTACGCTCATCGCCATCATCGCATCCGCGTGGGTATGCGCGGGTGAATGGCCGTCCGAACGCAGGCTTGATTTTTGTGCGGCCTTTTGCTTGGATCGCAGCGTGCCGGCGGTTGATAACGGGGCGTCGCAGAGGGCGATCAGTCAAAGCATTCAAAACGGCGCCGTTGCGTTTGCCACCACGCATTGGAGCGTGGTATTGGCAGCACAAGGCGAATCTCCGGCGGCACTGGAGGCCCTCGAAGCACTTTGCCGCGGTTACTGGCGACCCATTTATAGCTTTGTCAGGCGGCACGGAGCCGGCCCGGAGGAAGCGGAAGATCTGACGCAAGGATTTTTCGCACTGTTGCTGGAGCGGCGAGACCTAGACGTTGTTCGCAGGGAAAAAGGGCGGCTGCGTTCGTATCTGCTTGTTTCGCTCAAACATTTTCTCGCCAACGAACGACACCGCGCGATGGCAGTAAAGCGGGGCGAAGGACGGAGACTTGTTCCGTTGGAAGAATTGCGTTCTGGCGAACACGCCGATCTGGAGCCGGCGGATACTTTGAGCCCCGACCGGATTTATGAACGCCGCTGGGCTTTGACGGTGTTGGAGCAAGTTTTCGCGCGACTGAAGAACGAATATGGCGCGGCGGAGAACGCGCGGCTGTTCGATTGCCTGAAAGAATTACTCGCTGGGGAATCCGGTCAGCCTTCGCAGGCTAAAATTGCCGGCGAGTTGGGAATGACCGAGAACGCAGTGAAGCAGGCGTTTCACCGGTTTCGCCAGCGTTACCAATTGTTGTTGCGGGAAGAGATTGCTCACACCGTCGCGGTACCGGGCGACATTGAGGATGAGCTGCGGCATCTTATTGCCGTGTTGCGGGAGTAACCTGTGACGGAATTCGGTGCAGTACCTGGTGGGAGCACGCCCGATGCTCCAATCATGACAAGCGTAATTAAAATTTGCGGCAAATGTGGTGCCAAAATCTTCGCTGACGCGCCGCAGGAATATTGCAGTGCCTGCTTACTGGAGACAGGCCTTGGCCTGCTCGTCGAAGAAATTGATGAGACGCCGAATGCAGGTAGGGCGCGAGCGGAGCCTGCCGTGAGCGGAGTCGAAGGGAGCGCGCCGAAAATGACTGCGCGCGCCGCGCGGATAATGACAGACTTCGGCGATTACGAATTGCAGGAAGAGATTGGCCGCGGCGGCCAGGGCGTGGTTTACCGCGCGCGGCAAAAAAGTTTGAATCGGATCGTCGCGCTGAAAGTCATCGGTCTCGGTCACTGGGCGACGGAAGCGCATCTCAAGCGCTTTCGCCTGGAAGCGGAAGCCGCCGCACACCTGGACGATCCGCGCATCGTTCCGATTTACGAAATCGGGGAACGTGACGGCGCTTGTTACTTCAGCATGAAATTTATCGAAGGCGGCCAGCTCGACAAAATCGTTGGCAGCGAGCCGATGCCGGTCCGCAGAGCGGCAGAACTAATAGCAAAACTGGCGCGCACGCTCGATTACGCCCATCAGCACGGTGTCCTGCATCGCGACGTCAAGCCCGGCAATATTCTAATTGATGCAAAAGGCGAACCGCACCTCACGGACTTTGGCCTGGCGCGACTGGTCGAGACAGAGAGCACCGTCACGCGCACGCTGGAGATCTTGGGCACACCCAGTTACATGGCGCCGGAACAAGCAGCGGGTAACAACGCCAAGCTCACCAGCGCAACTGATGTATACGGACTTGGCGCGGTGCTTTATCAATTGCTAACAGGCCATCCGCCTTTTGCTGGAGGAACAACCTACGAAACGATCCGCTTGCTCTTGGAGACCGAGCCGCGGAAACCGCGGCTTTGGAATCCAAAGATCGATCGCGATCTCAGCACCATCTGCCGCAAATGCCTCGAGAAAGATCCAAAGCGTCGCTATTCTTCCGCCCTCGCGCTCGCCAAAGAGGTTGAACGCTGGCTGAAGCACGAACCAATCCAAGCGCGGCACACTGGAATCTTCACCCGTGGCAAAAAATGGGTGCGACGCAATCCAACCAGCGCACTCCTTGCGGCGTCGCTAATGGCACTGGCAGCGGCTGCCGGCTGGATTGTTTGGAAAAGTGAATTTATCCTTCATCCGATAACAAACGGAGTGGCGGTATTGCCGTTTGAAAATCTAAGCGGCGACCCTAACAACGCCTATTTTGCGGATGGCATTCAAGAAGAGATTCTGACGCGCCTGGCTAGCATCGCAGACTTAAAAGTCATTTCGCGCACTTCTACGCAACGTTATCAGAGCAAACCTCGCAATATTTCCCAGATCGCGAAGCAGCTTGGCGTAGCAAACATTCTTGAGGGTAGCGTGCAAAAAGCGGCCGATCAGGTGCGCGTGAATGTTCAGTTGGTTAACGCACAAACCGATTCCCATCTCTGGGCTGAGACCTACGACCGGAAGGTGACTGACATCTTCGGGGTTGAGAGCGAGATCGCCAAACGAATAGCGGAGTCGTTACAGGCGAGGATAACCGGGAGTGAGAAGCAGGCGTTGGCAGTTAAACCGACAAACAATCCGGAGGCTTACGATGCCTATCTGCGCGGCCTGGCTTTTGAAGGGCGCAGCTTGTACGTGCCCGAGACTCTGAAGGAATTCAAGGGTTCTTATGAGCGCGCGGTGCAGCTTGACCCGAATTTTGCACTCGCTTGGGCGCGGCTTTCTCGTGCCGACGCATTCCTTTACTTCTCCAGTATCGACCAAACTTCTGCTCGGCGTGATGCGGCTAAAAGTGCATTGGAGAATGCACAAAGACTCCAGCCGAACTCGTCCGAAACGCTCCTCGCCCTGGGTTATTATCAATACTGGGTGTTGCGTGATTACGGGGCTGCCAAAACCACGTTCGATCGCGTCAGCAAAATGTTGCCTGGCAACAGCGAGGTACCAAGGGCCCTCGCCTTAATTGCCCGACGCGAGGGACACTGGGATGAAAGCATTGCCTACTTCGAACAAGCCCTTGCCCTGGACCCGCGTAATGTGAGGTTACTTACATATGCCGCAGAAACCTACAGCATTGTTCGACAATTCCCAGCTGCGCGAAAGCTCTACGATCGGGCGCTGGACATTATCCCAAACGATCCCGATCTGATGGCACAGAAGGCCGCCATCTATCGGGCCGAAGGTAAACTGCAAGAAGCCGCTAAGTTGTTGGCGAAGGTAAACACACAGACTCCTTCGCGCACGGCCTTTGGGAGTAAGATCACCCAATTGACACTTGAACGGAATCTCGGCGAGGCCGTGCGATGGCTGCGAGCCTTACCAGCTCAATTCCATTTTGATGATGAGAGTGACAAGGGCTCGTATCAGACGTGGCTTGCTTTCACGCAGCGCCTTGCCGGCGATACGGCTGGCGCAAAGGTTACAGCTGAACAAGCGCGCAATACACTCGAGCCGCTCAACAGAGATCAACCAGACAACCCCGGCGTTGTGGAATCGCTGTCTTGTGCCTACGCCGCGATGGGGGAAAAAGACTCAGCACTCAAGGCAGCGGAGCGTGCAATCACGCTTGTGCCCCGTGCCAAAGATCGGATGGCCGGACCGGCTTACGAAGAGCACCTGGCGGTAATTCAGACGATGGTCGGCGAGAAAAGCCGTGCGATCTCAACTCTCACCCAGCTGTTACAAACGCCATATTCGGGCGGGTATTACAACCCAGCGCCCATTACGCCGGTCCTTCTTAGGCTCGATCCGATCTGGGACCCGTTGCGCAGCGATCCCGCTTTTCAAAAACTGTGCGAGGAAAAGCAGCCGTCGAACCCTGTGCCAAAATAAAATTCACCACGGATGGCACGGATAACACGGATCAAGACACGATTCACGAGGGATTGACCACGAATAGACACTAATGGACACCAATTTCTTATAATTGGTTTCTGCCTTCTTAATTTGTGTGAATTCGTGTTCATTCGTGGTTTGACGTTCACGTCCTTTTCCGTGATCTCCTGGTAATACGCGGCCTACTACGCCGTACCGGCGAACGCGTATCGCCTGCACTTTGGGAGAACTCGTCTTTTCGCAGCCGGCACGGCTGCCTCTACAGCGTGGCGATCTCTACAACTTTCCGCGTAACCTCGCGCCAATTTTTCTGCAGTACATTGGTGAAGGCCAAAACAATAAAAGGAAAAATTAGACAATTCAACCTCAACAAAAAACAAAAAATGGAAATAGAAAATATGACAACTCTACATTTAAGAAAATCAATCGGCCCCGAATGCTTTCGGGGTTGTCTTCTCATCGGGCTCGCGCTCTGCTGCTTTGCGCTTTGGCCGGCCCCGAACGCTTTCGGGGGGATTACCCCGGCACCGGACGGAGGCTATGCCAGCGGCAACACTGCCGAGGGCACGAACGCTCTCTTTAGCCGTACCAGCGGCGTTTGGAATACGGCCCTCGGTTATCAAGCGCTCTATAACGTGACCACTGGCAACCAGAACACCGCGACTGGTTTTCAAACGCTCTTTAAGACCACCACCGGCAGCCTGAGCGTGGCCAA
>JBAQJG010000256.1:0-8400 GCA_049300145.1 Chthoniobacterales bacterium
AGCTTGAGCAACTTCACCAAACTATGCGCGTCATGAAGATAATCGGCCACAAAACGATCGCCGACTGCGCTGACTGATTCGAGCTTGTCGGCCGACTGCGGAATGAGCTCTTTGATTTGCGGTGGCAAGCCTTTCGACGTGTCGATGGAAATAATGCGGCCGAGCGGTGCATTTAAATCGGTCTTGAACCAGAACGTCGGGCCGTCGTTGTCGATGAAACTGTATTGCGCGTCGGCTTTATCGAGCAGCTCGGCGACTTTCGAATTCGCGTCAGATAAATCCTTGTAAAAAATGCGGTTCTTCGGATCGGTACCACGCTGAACGTTGATGACGAGATGCCGGCCGTCGTCCGTGACCTGCTCGTTGAAAATCCATTCCTTTTGATCGGGCCGCTCGTAAATCAATTTGTCCTGCGGCTGCGGCGTGCCCAGCCGATGAAAGAACAACTTGTGGTTGTAAACCTGTGAACGGAGTTTGTCTTTCTCATCCGGTTTGTCGTAGCGACTGTAGAAAAATCAGCTGCCGTCTTTTTTCCACGACACTTCCGAAAACTTCACCCAGTCGATCACATCTTGCCGATCTTTGGCGTCGGCAACGTTTCTTACTTTCCATTGCTGCCAGTCCGATCCTGCGGTCGAGAGCCCGTAAGCAGCGAGTTTGGCATCGTCGGTCACATCGAGGCCGCTGAGCGCGACAGTACCGTCTTTCGCCAGGATGTTTGGATCGAGCAGCAGTTTTGGTGCATCGGAAAAGTTCGTCGAGGTGTACAGAACGTTTTGGTTTTGCAAACCGGTATTCTTGGAAAAGAAGTAGCGGTTGCCTTCTTTAAAGGGCACGCCGAACCGTTCGTAGTTCCAAACTTCGGTCAGGCGATTTTTAATTCCTTCGCGTTCCGGAATCGTTTTGAGAAAATCGAACATGATCTTGTTCTCAGCCTCGATCCATTTGCGCGATTCCGGCGAGTCGGGATTTTCCAGTGGCCGATACGGATCCGGCACTTTCGTTCCGAAATAATCGTCGACCTGGTTGCTCGCCGGAGCCGACGGATATTTGAACGCCGGCTGCGAATCTCCTCCAAAAAGAACTGCCAGCGGCGATACAATGAAAAGCGCGAGAAATTTGCGGTTCATGCTGAGGCCGAATATGGCGAGCAGAGAAACCTGGGGCACGCTTTATTTTGTAGCCGCGGCTCTGCGAGCCGCGCGCACACGCCTCATACGGGCGCCGTTACAGCGAAAGGTAGATTGTCGATCTTAGCCGAGAATCTAGTCCTCAAAGATCACGCCAGAGATACCGTGCGCTCTTCGACGCGACTTACCGCCGCTTCGCTGCGCCGGCAATTAAGCGATCTCGCGAGACAATCGCGCGTTTGTGTGTGCCGCGGCCGATCTCGCCGGCGGGATCGTGCGCGACTACGTCGAAGACGAAAAGTTTTCCGTCGCGCCCCCGATAAGTTGCGCTCGCGGTGACTTTCGCGCCAATCGGCGTCGCAGCAGTATGGCTGACATCGACATATGCGCCCACCGACATTTCGCCGGTCTGGAGCAGGGGGTGCAGCAGCCGCGCGCCGGCCAGTTCCATCAACGCGATCATGCGCGTCGTAGCGAAGACTGCTGGAAAATTATCGCGCGGATCGTCGCTCAATTTTAGCGCGCTTGCGCAATCCGATTCGCGGACAACAAGATTGACCGTCGCGCTTGCGCCGATCTCCGATTCGATCCCGAAAGGTTTCGGGACGCGGACTCGTCCAGTGGCGAGCTCGGTCATTCGTGTTTCCAGCCGTTGCCGTTGCTGTCGCCGTCTCGCGCCAGCGCCGGTTCGGGAACAAGATCGACATCTTCCACGCCTTCGAGATCGGGATCCATCAACGATTTTTCGTGATGCTGTTTCGCGATCAGCATGTAGAGCGACGGAACGATGAACAGAGTGAAAATGGTTCCGATTGTCATTCCGCCGACGAGAACGAGACCGATTGAATTTCGGGCGGCCGCGCCGGCGCCAGTAACCAGCGTGAGCGGGAAGTGACCAGCCACTGTTGCAACGCTCGTCATCATGACCGGCCGCAAACGAATCCGTGCGGCTTGCGCGATTGCCGCGAGTTTATCTTTTCCTTCGCGTTGTAACTCGTTTGCAAACTGCACGATCAAGATTCCGTTCTTGGAAACAAGACCGACCAGCGTGACCAGGCCGACTTCAGAATAGATGTTGAGTGTTGTCGTGAAATGATCGGTGAAGAAAGCGCCGAACGGCATTTTTAGAAATGTGAAGAGCAGCGCGCCGAAAATCGCGAGCGGGACCGATCCGAGCAGAATGATCAGCGGATCGCGGAAGCTGTTGAACTGCGCTGCGAGAACAAGAAAGATCAAAATGATGGCAAGAGTGAAGACCGCTCCGAACTTGCTGCCTTCGACGTGTAACTGACGCGACTCGCCGGTGTAATCGACGATGTAGCCTTTCGGCAGAATTTTCGCTGCCTCGTTCTCGAGAAATTTCAAGGTCGTATCCAGCGAACCTGTCGGCACACCGCTGAGAGCAACGGCGTTGAGCTGCTGCATGCGGTTGAGCGAGCGCGCGACGGTATTGTGTTTGATCGAAGCGACGGTGCTCAACGGGATGAGCTGGTTGTTCGGACCGGTGACGTAAATGTCTTTCAGTTGTTCCGGATTCAAACGATCGATCCGTTTGACTTGTGGGATCACCTTGTAGCTGCGCCCGGCGATGTTGAACCAGTTAACGTAGTTGCCGCCGATCGCGGCGGACATGTCGCTCCCAACTTTCTGCATGTCCATTCCCATCGACGCGACTTTGTCGTGGTCGAACACGATTTCCGATTGCGGCTGATCGATCTTTGTGTCGATGTCCGAAAATTGAAACATGTGCGCCTGCATCGCTTTGCCTTGAAGGTCCTTTGCAAATTCGAGGATCCGTTCGGGATCTGCGGTCGACGTGATAACGAAACTCACTGGAAAGTTATCGGAACCGGGAAGAGCTGCCGGCATGACCGGGAACATGCGAATGCCTGGAATACCTCCTAATTTTTGCTGAATGAGCGGCAGATAGTTTTTCGTCGGCGTCTTGCGCACGCCCCACGGTTTCAAAACCATTCCGCCAAAACCGTTGTCGGGAAATGTCAGCTGAAAGGTGAACTTGGTGTCCGGAACGTCGGCAAAAATTTTGCCGGCGGCATCGGCATAACGAACGGTGTCGTCGATCGTCGCGTTCGCAGGCGCCGTCATGATGCCGAAGATCACGCTTTGATCTTCTTGAGGGGCTAATTCGCGCGGAGACATGTACCAAAACAGCGCGCCTAGAAGCGAGAGGCCGATCCAAACCGTGTAAACCGCGGGGCGCGCGGCCAGTGTTCGATCGAGCTGCCTGCCGTACCAATCGCGGAAGCGATCGAATGTGCGAGTGACGAAACCGCTGAAGCCGGTCTCAACGTGTTCCTCTCGCAGCAAGTTCGCCGACATCACTGGCGATAGAACAAGCGCGACCACACCCGAAATGAAAACGGCGCCAGCAAGCGTCAGTGCGAATTCTCGAAAGAGTGCGCCGGTCAATCCACCTTGGAGCGCGATCGGCGTGTAAACCGCCGCGAGCGTGATCGTCATCGCGATGATTGGGCCGACCAGCTCGCGCGCGCCAACAAGCGCCGCGTTCATGCGCGACATGCCTTCACGCATGTGGCGCTCGACGTTCTCGACCACAACGATTGCGTCATCGACCACCAATCCGACCGAGAGAACGATCGCGAGCAGCGTTAGGAGGTTCAGCGTGAAGCCGAAGAGCTGCATCAAGAACAGCGCGCCGATGAGTGAAATTGGAATTGCTACGACCGGGATGAGAACAGAACGGAACGAGCCGAGGAACAAAAAGATGACGACCATTACAATCAGCAAAGTGTCGATCAGAGTTTTTACGACTTCGTGAATCGCGTCGTTGATGTAAGCGGTCGCGTCGTACGCCATTTCCGCTTTCATGCCGGTCGGCAATTCCTTTTGAATTTGCTCCAACTCAGTGCGCACGCGCTTGATCACATCGACGGAGTTCGCGTTCGGCAAAACCCAGATGCCCATGAACACCGCTTTCTGGCCGGAGAACCGGACTTCGGTGTTGTAATCCTCTGATCCGAGAACGACGTCAGCGATGTCGCTTAATCTGATCAGATTTCCTTTGTCCTGGCGGATGACAAGCTTCTTGAAGTCGTCCGCGGTATGCAGATCGGTGTTAGCAGTGAGATTTACTTGAAGGAGCGATCCCTTGGTGCTGCCGACCGCCGCAAGGTAATTGTTTCGCGAGAGCGCGTCGCGGACTTGCCCCGGGCTGATATTCAATGCCGCCATCCGTTCAGGTTTCATCCAGACGCGCATGGCAAATGTCCGCCCGCCGAGAATATCGGCTCGCTGCACACCGCTGATTGAAGTTAGACGAGGTTGAACCAGTCGAACCAGGTAATCGGTGACCTCGTTAGGCTGAAGAATACTGGAGGTAAAACTCAAATACGCGGAAGCGATCTGCGAATCGGCCGGGATAATCGTAATCACCGGAATCTGCGACTCGGGCGGCAAGAAGTTACGGACCGAGTCCACCTTCGAGCTGATGTCCGACAACGCTTTGTTCGCGTCGTAATTTAATTTCAGACGCGCCGTGATCGTGGAAACGCCCTGTTGACTTTGCGATTGTATGTAATCGATTCCATCAGCCGCGGCGATCGCGCGCTCGAGCGGCGTCGTGATAAATCCGCGGACCAATTCCGCATCCGCGCCCACGTAAATGGTCGTCACCGTGATCGCGGCGATGTCGCTGCGCGGATATTGCCGCACGTTGATCGTCTTCATCGCCTGTAAACCGGCGATGAGAATGACAAAGCTGACCACCATCGCCAGCACCGGGCGTTTGATGAAAAGATCTGTAAACGATTTCATTTCGATCTTGTCACGAATCTTCCGGCGTCGGATTTAGCTGAGGCTTGGGTGCGAGATCGTTGTTGATCGTTACCGGCATGCCGTTACGCAATTTGAAAACGCCGGTGCTAACAACGACGTCACCGGCTTTTAATCCTTGCGTCACCGAGACAAAATCGCCGCGCGCCTCGCCGATTCGCACAAAAGCCTGGCGCAGCGTCTGCGATTTCTTTCCAGCTTTCGGATCTTTCTTGTTCTCGATGACAAACACCGAGTCGCCATAGGGTGCGTAAGAAACCGCGCTGCCGGGAATCACGAGCGTTTTACTTTTTTGCGGCAGCACGATGTCGATCTTAACGAACATTCCCGGCTTGAGCGCGTGGTCCGAATTTTCCAGCGTCGCCTGCACCGTCACATTCCGTGTCACTGTGTCCACCATTGAATTAAGCGCCGTTAGTTTTCCGGTGAATTCACGGCCCGGTATCGCATCGGTGCGGACCCGAGCTTCCAATCCCGGCGCAAGTTTCGAAATCTCCTGCTGGGGCAAGGCAAAATCGACATACACCGGATCGAGAGCTTGTAGCGAAACGACTTGCTGCCCAGCGTTAATCATTTGACCGACGTTCACCTGACGAATGCCAAGCTCGCCATCGAACGGCGCTTGCACCTGTTTCTTGGCGATGAACGCGCGCATGTTATCGACCGTCCCTTGTTTCTGACCGAAAGCAGATTGGGCGACGTCCAGGTCTTGCTTCGAAACAACTTTCCGCGCCGTGAGATCGCGCGTTCGCTGCAAATTTGCCCGCGCCAACTCCAAATCGGCTTCAGCCGTATGCAGCTGTGCTTCCTCAGACGACGAATCCAGTTTTAAAAGCACCTCGCCCTTCTTCGCTTCTCCACCATTTGAAAAACCAATTTCGGCGACGACCCCGCCAAGCTCAGTTGAAACGATCGCGCCTTGCACGGCCGAAACCGAACCGACCGCCGAGAGCATCGGTGCCCAATCCTCGTCTTTGACCGTTGCGCTCGAGACTGTGGTCGCCGGCATCATCATCGGCGTGGACATCATTTTGCCGATCTGCAGCACTTTGATTCCGACAAGCACCACGACAAGTGCGATCAAACCACCAACCGCTATGCCCATCGTTCCGAGCTTCAATTTCATTCCGGTTTTGATTGGTTTCGCGACGTCATGCATAACTCGGCTCGCTTGTATCCGTAAATAAAAGTCGCCACACTCTGCGGACCACGTCCAGATGTCGCGCCCGCCGATCGGCGGCGATAGTGCTGTCGGGCAGCAACACGTCGCGCATTAACATGCCGTCGTTGACGGCAAAAATAACTTCGGCTAGTTCGCGGGGCGATAAATTGCTCGACTTTGCTTCCGGGGAACGCGCAATCAAATCGGTGACGCCGTTCATCGTGCTTTCGCAAACGTCGCGCACCAGTTCGGCCACGCGCGGATTCCGCGATGCTTCCGCGAAAAGATCGACCACAAAAGCGGAGGTGACCCGCGGTTCGTTTTCGCAGCAATGCGCGGTGAACAAAATCTCGAGCGACTCGATTAGACTCGGCGCCTCACGCGCGTCCTCCAGCACTTTCTGAATCTTTTGTTTATGCTGGTCCGCCATCGCTGAAATGACGGCGTCCTTGTTTTCGAAATATCGATAAATCAGGCCGACACTGATGCCAGCTTCCGCGCTGATGTCGTGCATGCTGGCTTGGTGAAAGCCGCGCTTGGCGAAGCAAACCAGGGCGGCATCGAGGATTTGAGTTGGTCGATCGAGACCGGGCTCTAGCTGGGTGTTGGACATTGAGCCAACACAATGAATGAACGTTCATTCATTGTCAAATGCCCTGTTTTTACGACGCAATCCGCTGCTCAAGGTGCTGCCCATTCATCGTCCCAACTCGATCCAGCGGTAGCGAGCTCGGTTGCTGGGCAAATTGCCAGATCGAAACGACTGCGCTCAGCGCGAAAAGCGCGTAGAGCGCCGTTTCCATAATGTTGCGGCTCTTTTCTTCGGATTGAACCAGAAGCGCGTAAGTTGATCGTTTTTTCATATTTCGGTTCCTCTACTTTTAAGACGCCGCCCACTCACAATTTTGTCTAACCAACTAAGCGTTGAAGGTTCATGGTTGGCGTCGAAGATTGGATGCGTCGAATACATGCGTTGGATTCAAATTGATACGAGCTCACTTCGCGCGCTCTCGCCTGGTGCCCGATATCTGATCGGCGTTTCGGGAGGACGCGACTCAGTCGCGTTGCTGCACTGGCTGATCGAATGCGGCTACAGCAAATTGATCGTCTGCCATTTGAATCACCGGCTGCGCGGCCGATCAAGTCGGGCCGACGCCATCTTCGTGAAGAAACTTGCCGCAAAGTACGATGTCGATCTTGCCCTTGGCGCAATCGATGTGCGCGCGCTAGCCGTGCGCACAAAACAATCGATCGAAACTGCCGCGCGCGACGCTCGCTACAAATTCTTCGCGCAAGTCGCAAAGCGGCGGCGCTGCCGCACGATTTTTCTTGGCCATCACGCTGACGATCTTGTCGAAACTTTCCTCATTAATCTTTTCCGCGGCGCCGGCCCGGGCGGACTCAGCGCGATGCGCGGGGTTTCCGTCCGTAAGATCGACAACGTGCAATTGCAGATCGTACGGCCGCTGCTTGGGGCTTCGCGCGAGCAAATCGACGATTACGTTCGCGAGCGAGGTTTGAAATTCCGTGAGGATGCCTCTAACAAGAATCTCGCGCCGCTGCGCAACCGCATCCGTCACCGCATTATCCCGGAGATCGAGAAGCAGCTCGGGCGAAATGTGCGGGGGACGATTTGGCGAGCGGCGACGATCGCGGCTGAGGAAGAGAACTTTTTCGAAGCACTGTTGCCGGATAAGCTTTCGAAACTCACGGCGTTGGCGGTAAAGCCGTTGCGGGCAATGCCTATCGCAGTCCAACGTCGCATGCTGCACGAATGGCTGCGCGCGCGCGATGTGCCCGATCTAAGTTTCGATCTGGTTGAACGCGTCCGCGCGCTGCTCGACCTGAGCAACCGCGCAGCCAAGACAAATCTGCCGCAAGACCGGCATGTGCGCCGTCGCGCCGGTCAAATCTTCATCGAATGATTTCGTCTGGAGCGGCGCTCTGTGAGCGTCGCACTTATTTCGAGTGGCGGTCATAGACCGCTGCCACAATTCGTGGCTAAATTGCTTTTGAAATGAGCTCAGAAATCCGTGTCCGTTTCGCGCCGTCGCCTACCGGTTATCTCCATATCGGCGGCGCGCGCACGGCGCTGTTTAATTGGCTCTTTGCCCGACATCACGGCGGGAAATTGATTTTGCGCATCGAGGATACCGACACAAAACGCAACACTGAGGAAGCTACGGTTGCAATTTATGAAGGACTAAAGTGGCTCGAATTAAATTGGGACGAAGGGCCCCACGCCGGCGGAGATTTCGGCCCCTATTTTCAGAGTCAGCGCGCAGAGAATTATGA
>JBAQJG010000257.1:0-2226 GCA_049300145.1 Chthoniobacterales bacterium
GGTCCGACGCTTGCGCGCCAGAGATCGACCCAGAGATCGACCCAGAGATCGACAAGGATCTTCGCGCGGATGAAGGCGACGGGGAGGTCGTCGCAGATCCTGATCTCGATAAAAGGGTGACGACATCCCCCGAGCGACCGCATCAGCCATGGCTCGTCCCTGGGGCAGGGAGGCTTTAAACCAAATCGCTATTTCGTTCACCCACCCCGCGTGGTCGCTGTAGCGAGGACGAGCGAGAGTGCAGATCAATGATGGAAGGCCTTCATGACACCGGCGGAAAGAGACCTGGCTACGATCCTTCTCGATCGTCTGAACAAGATCGAGGGCCAACCTAGGGATCCAGAGGCCGAGACGCTGATCCGAGAAACGACGGCCGTACGGACGGATTCGCCCTATTCCCTCCTGCAAACCGTGCTGATCCAGGATCTGAGCCTGCACAATGCGCAGAGCAGGATCACTGATTTGGAGACGCAACTGACCGAGGCAAAATGCGGTTCATCTGCCCCTCCGAGCTTTGTTGGCGCTCCGAGCTTCCTTGGCGCAGTCTTCGGCAGCGGTGCACCTTCGGGTGGCGCTCGGACGGGCAATATGCCGCCAGGCGGCCCGGGGACCGGTCCGGCTCCGCTCGCTACGACGGGGCAGCCGGGTTATGTCTCCGAAGGCAGCTCTGCACCTCCCGCTCCCGGCGCTGGATTGATTGGTGGCGGCTTCCTGCAGTCGGCGGCTATGACCGCTGCCGGCATAGCCGGCGGCGCGCTGCTCTTCGAGGGCATCCGGTCCGTGTTTGGACATCACGATGCTGTCAGCATTACTGGTAACCAGCCTGCAGTGCCTGGCCTTGGGGAGACCGTATTGAACAGTCATTATGGAGCCGAGGCGGGTGCCTCGGGCGTCGGCTCCACCGATGAGCACGCCGGCGCCCGTGATGGCCCCATCAATATAGGCGAAACGAATGCTTTATAGGCGAAACGAATGCTTTTGCTGTCGGGCGACGCTCGACGAGCTTCTGGCGGACGACGTCATGGAGCCTGTTCTGCGCACCGCAGGTTACAAGCGGGATGAATTTCGCGACATGCTGACGGAGGTGGCCGCGACCTGGTCACGCCTTAATGGATGCTACGGCAAATGCTCGCCGTCACGGGATGTTGGCTGACAAAGGCTGCACGGTGGAGGCCGTCGCTCAAGCTCTATGCAAATAGGCCGACAACCATTCGTTAACCATGGCTGCTCTGAAGGAGACAAAGATGATCGTGCGGCTAAAGCTAGAAGACACTCGTCAGGGGCTGGTAGCCACAATTTCCCAACGCGATGACGACGGCAAGACCAGCGGGCGTCCTTCGATTTTTCTCGTTGGAGACAAGGAAGAGGCAAAACAAAGAGCGAGAGCAGTGGCGCGAGCCTTGGGGTTGAAGACATACCGCGTCCTCGATAGAACCAGCAGTCGCGTGTCGCCGCCGATCCATCCCGCCTGATCAATCTCAACCGAATTCAGCCTCGTGAAAACACCACGGTCATATCTCGACCTCGGCGCCGAGTTCGATGACGCGGTCCGGCGGGATGCGGAAAAAATCGGGCGACCGCGTCGCGACGCGTGCGAGGGCGGAATAGAGGCGCTCGCGCCACCGGGCCATCCCGGGCCGCGGGCTCGGTTTGA
Organism: Chthoniobacterales bacterium; assembly: GCA_049300145.1. Classification (GTDB taxonomy): domain Bacteria; phylum Verrucomicrobiota; class Verrucomicrobiia; order Chthoniobacterales; family UBA10450; genus AV133. Next base: position 1,655 of record JBAQJG010000257.1, read on the forward strand.
CGTTGGCGCGCCCGACAAAAAAGGAAATCTGGCTCGAATCGAGCTCCAGCCCCGGGATGCTCGCCCGCTGCAGCTCCCGCGGTAGATTTGGCGTCTGAGCAAAGCCGAAATGCGCTTCGATCTGCCAAAAGCCGCTGCCGAGCTCGCGCGCCTTGATCCGGTCTGCACCAGTCACTCGCGGGATGTTCTCGGTGACGACGCGAACCAGCAGTACCGTCCGGTGCAGCACTTTGTTGTGCTTGAGGTTGTGCAGCAGGGTTACCGGCACATCTTTGGTCTGGGTAGTGAGGAAGACCGCCGTACCCGAGACACGCGCTTCTGGCGCCTGTTCACAGGTTGCGAGAAAGGAGGCAAGCGGCACTGCCTCGCTCTCCAGCCGCATACGCACCAACCGCCTTCCCGCTCGCCAGGTGCTCAGGACCGTAAATACGGCGAGCCCAACCATCAGCGGAAACCAACCGCCGCTCGGAATTTTCAGGGCATTTGCTCCGAATAGTGCAAGGTCGACCGTCATGATCGGCACCAGCACGACGGCGATTGTCGGCCATTGCCAACGCCACACGCCCCGCATG
>JBAQJG010000258.1:0-2595 GCA_049300145.1 Chthoniobacterales bacterium
ACGCCGCCGTCTGTCGAGCGGTACACCACGTTCTGGCGGGTCGATAGCCCGCCGCCCATCTCGTTCATCGACGCCACGTAAACCCGGCCACTGCCTTGCAGGTCGCCGGTGACCTGGACATCACGGATGAAGCCGGGGTTGAGCTGGACAGGGGTCCAGGTGATGCCGTCGTCGGAGTGGGTGATGTAGAGGGCGCCGCCGCCGACGTTGAAGTCGTTAAAGGATACGTACATGCGGCCGTAGAAGGGGCTGGAGGAGTTGTTGTCCACCCACATGCTCTCGCGGTCGCCCTGGCCGGTGTTGGCAGCGCACGCGCCCGGGGTCCAAGTGATACCGTCGAGCGAGGTCCACAAGCCGACGCCTTGGCCGCCGCAGCCGGTCGCCAGGTCACCGGCGAACCACTTGTTCAGGTGCGCGTTGTACACCACGATCGGGTCGCCGAAGTTCGTGGTGTGGCCGGTGCAGAGCTGCTGGCTGGCGTGCCAGGTAGCCCCGCCATCGCTCGAGTAGGAGATGCCGCTGTAGCAGGCGGGCGCAGTGCGGCTGTCGTTGTAGTTGACGACGCAGGTGTTGTTGGCCCCGCACCATTCCATGCTCTCCGACTGGGTCACGTGGGGGAAGGTGCCGTCTGGGAGGACGACATCAACGTCGGAGCCGCCGATGAACGAGGGCGCCAACAGTTTTTGCATAGACGGGGAAAGGCCGCGAAAAGGAGAAGCTTCGCCTTTCTGCGCCTGCCCGCCGCCTGGTGACTCGCCGCAGGCAATCATGATGAGTCCAGCCCGTAAGTTCTCCATCTTGTCGATGCCCAGCGCGTGAATGCGGGAACAGTCAAACCCAGGAGGAAGGCCTGGGATGTCGATAATTTTGTGCGTTTGCTGTGCCTGTGCGGAGCTGGCAGTAATTCCGGAGAACGTGCCAAAGCCCAGCAGCGCCAGAAAGACGCCGGCTAGGACTATAAACAGTCCGATTAAGACACGCAGATTAAAGAAGGCGGATTGTGTAGCGGATTTTTTTTTCATGGGTTGTTACGATCTGGAGGGAGTTTGAGTGTGAAACGTCGCTTCTAGCTAAAACGCTAGAAACGTGTCAACACTTTTGGTATTTTTTTTCTCCTGTTTTCCTGTGGTTTGCAGGGGCATATCAAATATTTGAACGAATGACCAGCTTTTTTTTATTTTTTTAGACGGTCGTGTTGGTCACATCGTCTTCGGCCGCCTCGGTCCCGCGGCCGCGGGACTACGGCGCGCCAGGGGAGAAGCCGATCCACTTTTCGCCAAGCGCGCGAAGGAATCGTCTTCGGAGAAGCCGATCCACCTTTCGCACGTGGAACGCGTTGTCCTCAACGCGTTGGTAAAGCAAATGCGGCTTGGCCGCCTAAATTTGATATCGAGCAACGCTTCGCGGGCAATGCGCAGAAGATCTTGCGCATTCGGCGATTGGTTTTAGCATCGTCCCCGAAAGCGTTCGGGGCCAATCCACCTCAACGCTCTCGTGCGAATGGATCGATAACCCACAGCCAGTCTTCCGCTTTCGCGCACAAACCGGCGGCCACCGGATTCTGCCGGATGTAATTCATCTTTGCGGAGAGCTGTTCGCCGCGCTCGTCAGCTCGCAGCCGGTGATCAAAATAGCCTTCCTGCCAGACGACGTAATTGGTTCGCGCATGAAAACGTTTCCAACCTCTGATGAGTTCGCTCATCGATTCATCACGCGCGAAAGATAGCAGCGCGTGCGAATGATCCGGCATCAAAAGAAAGAGGGTGATGTGCCATCGCATCTTGGCTTCATAAAATTCTGCGGAATCCAAAATTCCTTGCGCTAACGCCGGATCTATTAACGCCTTTTGTTGTTTCTCGCGATTAAGCGCGAGGCGGATGTGAAAGAGCGCTCCGGGTTCAACCCAATGCGGCACTCGGTGATGCAACCGTTGTGGGAACCCTTGGTAAATTTTCACTCCGATGAGTCTAACGGGCGAACGGCAATGTCGGAGTAAATTCTTCCGCCTTTGGCGATTGATTTTAGCATCGTCCGAAAGCGTTCGGGGCCGATCCACCTTTGGCAGGTGGAACGCGTTGTCCTCAACGCGTTGGCAAACAGATGCGGCTTCGCCGCCTAACCTCCGAAGGCGGCTGGGTTCCCCGTAGGTTCATCCGCCCCCGGCACGAATCGCTTTGAACGTGCCACTCTTCGAAGGTCTGTCTCCGACGAGGTGGGAGAATTCCACCTCGCCCGTTATCAAACTCTCTGTTTGAAATTTTCCTTTGAACACCAATGTCCCCGCGTCCCGCCCGACGTTGCCGAGCATAAATTCCACCGGGCCCGAGAAAGTGACCGAGTCTCCTTCGCCCCGGGTCCACTTTGCCTCCGAAGGCTTGGCAGGCCCCCACACATCCAACTTCGGGTCCAGCAACAGGAAAGTGCCTTTCCCGGAGCCTTGAGCATCAAAGCGCAATGAACGGCTTTCTCCATTCGTGAAGGTGATGTCTGCCTTCCAAGTGCCGATCATGTTGGGAGATTGTGCCTGGGACAAGGCGCCGCCGCACATTTGGGCGAATACCATCAGAATCAATGCCGGCCTTGCTGTCACGAATA
>JBAQJG010000259.1:0-3163 GCA_049300145.1 Chthoniobacterales bacterium
ACCCGAACGCGACCAGTGATGTCCTTTCAATCGCGGTGCAGACGGACGGCAAGATTTTAGCGGGCGGCTTTTTCACGAGCATCGGCGGACAGACGCGCAACCGCATCGCCCGGCTCGATGCCACGACCGGCTTGGCAGATTCGTTCGACCCGAACGCGACCAGAGATGTCCTTTCAATCGCGGTGCAGGCGGACGGCAAGATTTTAGCAGGCGGCTTTTTCACCAGCATCGGCGGACAGACGCGCAACCACATCGCCCGGCTCGATGCCATGACCGGCTTAGCGGATTCGTTCGACCCGAATGCGAACAGTGATGTCTATTCAATCGCGGTGCAGGCGGACGGCAAGATTTTAGCGGGCGGCGGTTTCAACAGCATCGGCGGGCAGCCGCGCAACCGCATCGCCCGGCTCGATGCCACGACCGGATCGGCTGATTCGTTCAATCCGAACGCGAACAATCCTGTCGAGTCAATCGCGGTGCAGGCGGACGGCAAGATTTTAGCGGGCGGCTTTTTCACCAGCATCGGGGGCCAGACGCGCAGCCTCTTCGCTCGTTTATCGAACGACACCGCCGCGCTGCAAAACCTGGCTGTGACGCAAACCACCATTACCTGGATGCGCGGGGGCTCAAGCGCGCAATTCACGCGCGTTACCTTTGAGTCTTCAACCGACAATGTGAACTACACTCCCCTGGGCAACGGCACGGCGACTGGCAGCAACTGGACCCTCACTGGCTTGAACTTGCCGACCGGACAGAATATCTACATCCGCGCTCGTGGTTATTATCGCAGCGGCTACGAAAACGGCTCGGAGAGCACGACGGAGTCGGTGCGGAATGCGTTCGCGCTGCAACAGGCACTGTTGGGCAACATTTCCACGCGCGCCTTTGTCCAGACGGGGAACAACGTCATGATCGGCGGATTCATCATCACGGGCAGCGGGCCAATCAGAGTAATCGTGCGCGCAATTGGACCCAGCTTGGTCAATCATGGCATTACCAATCCGCTGCAAAATCCGACGCTGGAGCTGCACAATCACACCGGCGCAGTGATCGCTTTCAACGACAATTGGATGAGTGCGCCGAACAAGCAAGAGATCATCAACAGTGGTCTGGCTCCGACCAACAATCTTGAGTCAGCGATCCTGATGAGCTTAAGTCCGGGCAACTACACCGCCATCGTGCGCGGGGTAAACAACGGGACCGGCATTGCGCTGGTGGAAGGCTACGATTTGGATCCCGCCGCTGCTTCCAAGCTGGGCAATCTCTCCACGCGGGCGCTGGTGCAGACCGGCAACAACGTCGTGATCGGGGGTTTTATCATCACCGGCAGCGGCCAAAAGAGAGTGATCGTGCGCGCGATTGGGCCGTCTTTAGCCCGGTTTGGCATTACTAATCCGTTGCAAAATCCGACGCTGGAGCTGCACGATCACACCGGCGCAGTGATCGCTTTCAACGACAATTGGATGAATGCGCCGAACAAGCAAGAGATCATCAACAGTGGTCTGGCTCCGACCAACAATCTTGAGTCAGCGATTCTGACGAGCTTAAGTCCGGGCAGCTACACGGCCATCGTGCGCGGGGTAAACAACGGAACCGGCATCGCGCTGGTGGAAGTTTACGGATTGAACTAGCGGGCGAAGTCATCTCATCTCAAAAGATGGCTATTTCCTCCAAGGCGGGGAGTTGGTGATTTTGCGGTATTGCAACCCTGCGATCTTGATTCCTTGTGATCGAGAAGCAATGGTTCAGGTGCCTCCGGGACGGCTGCGTATTACCCCGAAACCCAAGCGTCCAGAGTGCATCGTCTTTTGTGATCGGACAATCTGCTACGCATTGATCAATGGGCATTGGGCGCCTGTGGTATGACGAGCCAAACGCGATCAGCAACGCAGTCGGTTACGCGAAATTTTTCAGCCGCTCACATTCGGCTGTGATTCGCGTTTTCGATGAATCGGGCGCTGTGATCGAAACGCACGAGCACGGTGGGAATTTTCACGAGCCGTGACACGCCGGTGAAGTTTTTTATCTACAGTCGATAACGTGCTGGAAATGTTTCGATTGCTCGCCCGCTATTCGACTCGCGCGATTCGTTTCTATGGTTCCAGCGCAATCCTCGTCGCGGCGATCACGATGGACGAATGCGCGTAAGACGTTGGGAGGTATCGCGTCGTTGGCGAGCATCGATCCTGCTGCTTCCCTTCGCATGACCTCCTCGCCGCTCGATTCATTTACTCAGCAGCTCGTCTATGCCGTGCCACTCCTGATTTGTGTGTTTGTCGCCGGCGCCATCGCCGGTGTTCTGATTCACACCTTCGGCAAACAGTTCGTGCGATTTTTACGAGGGCTGCCCAGCGTCTGGAGTTCGCCGAGGGCAACGCAAGTTTTAATTGTCGAAGACAATCCGGATAGCCGTGAGATGCTTGAAGAATATTTAACAAGCCGCGATTATAAAGTTGCCACAGCGGGAGATTTACGAACCGGTATCGATTTTTTGAAGAAAAAGAATCGATTCGATGCCATCATCAGTGACATTACCCTTCCCGATGGCACCGGCTACACGCTTATTAATGAAGCCCGGCGTCGAGGGATTCGCGCCTTGAGCATCGCCATGTCAGGCTATCCGTATCCGTCCAATGTCAACGAGCCGGGAGTGACCGGATTCGATTATCACCTGTCGAAGCCACTCGACTGCGACGATCTCTGTTCTCTTCTCAAACAAAGCCTCGCCAATGAGGGCGACGCCTCAACCAAGGTCTAAAATCAGCGAAGCCCGTGTTTTGAAGTTTTATCGATAAGAAAAAATGACGCCAGAATCATCAGGCGTCCGCCGGCCGCGGCAAATCCGAATTCGAGAGTGGAGGCTCCTCAGAACGATGCAAGTTTTAATTGTCGAAGACCATCAGAATAGCCGTGAGCAGCTCGAACGGTGTTTAACCCGCCGCGATTACGACGTTGCGACAGCGGGAGATTTACGAACCGGTGTCGATTTTTTGGGCAAGCGGCGATTCGATGCCATCATCAGTGACATCGCCCTTCCCGATGGCACGGGTTACGCGCTCATCAGTGAAGCTCGGCGGCGAGGGATTCGCGCCTTGGGCATCGCAGTGTCAGGTTACCCGTATCCGTCCGAGGTTAACGAGGCGGGAGCGACTGGATTCAATCA
>JBAQJG010000260.1:0-1706 GCA_049300145.1 Chthoniobacterales bacterium
AGCTTGACGTGTCAGCCAGAAGAGAACGTTGACCCCGACGCTGAAATTAGATGCAAAGACGATTGGCACCGACTGCGCGGTGTCTTCAATTATTTTGTGTTGCTCTTTAGAATGACCGGTGGTCCCAATGACCAACGGGGTGCGATGCTGCGAAGCAGCGCGGCATATTTCGGTGATGGCGTCTACGTGACTAAAATCGATAGCCACATCGCAATTTTTCATCGTCGGCTCGATTGGATCGCCAACATCGCACTGCGCGATGATGTCGATTTTCGGGTCGCTACTCGCGAGGTCCGTGATGATTTTTCCCATGCGCCCAGCCGCGCCAATGAGCAATACGCGCACGGGAGACGATTTCATCTTAACAGAACCCTCACCTACCTCTCGCCTGGGAAGGGAGAGGCGATTGCCGGTTACCCGTTGAGACGATCCTCTCCGCCTGTCCCCTTAAGGAAAAGGAGAGAACCGAGGTGAGGGGTTCGCGCTCAAAAATCATTTCTGCCGCTCAAACTCTTCAAGCGTTCTGCGCAAGCGAACTTGATTTGCTTCACTCATCTCGCATAAAGGGAGACGCACTTCGCCGGACATCGCCCCGCGCCAGCCGAGCGTTGTCTTTATCGGTACAGGATTCGGTTCGATGAACAAATCCTTGAAAAGCGGAAACATCTTACGATGCAAGTTCAAAGCTAACTTCGTATCGCCGCATTCATAAGCTCGGACGAGTGCGCAAACTTCAGCCGGAAACAGATTTGAAGCGACACTGACAACGCCGACCGCTCCGACGGACATGAACGGGAGCGTTAATGAATCGTCGCCGCTTAAAACCGTAAATGATTCAGGTAAGCGGGCGCGCAACTCGCTGACACGCTCGACACTCCCACTGGCTTCCTTGATTGTAACGATATTCCTGCATTCGTTCGCCAGGCGCGTCACCGTATCGCACGTAATATCCACACCGCATCGGCCAGGAATGTTGTAGAGCATGATGGGTAACGACGTAGCGTCGGCAATCGTTTTGAAATGGCGAAACAAACCTTCCTGGCTCGGTTTGTTGTAATACGGCGCGACGAGCAGTGCGCCGTTAGCGCCAAGTTTCTCGGCCATCGTTGTATCGGCAACGGCATGCTGCGTCGCGTTGGAACCTGTGCCGGCGAGAACTTGACAACGGTTTTTGGCGGTGGCGACTGCAAGGCGGATCAGTTCCTGGCGTTCCTCGTGTGACAGAGTAGGCGATTCGCCGGTGGTGCCTACCGCGACAATTCCGGTAACTCCGGCGGCGATTTGGCTCTCGATTAGGTTCTCGAAAGCAGCAACATCAATCGCGCCATTGCGAAACGGTGTGATTAAAGCCGTGAAGGTGCCGCGGAACATTTCTCAGAATGGAGGTACGGAGTATTGGAGTGTTGGGGCGATGGATTGATTGCAATACTTCATTACTCCGTTACTCCTGCATCAAGCTCGATCGTGCCTTCAAATGCAAACTCGGCCGGGCCAGTGAGCGTAACATTGCCAAACTGCTTGTCGATCCTATCAAACCCAACGCGCAGTTCGTCTCCCCCACGTGCAATCACGGTGATCGGACCCTTCACGTTTTCAGTAACCGCGAACACAAGTGCGCTCGCGACGACGCCGGTGCCGCACGCGAGGGTTTCATCTTCCACACCTCGTTCGTACGTGCGGACAGCGATCTTATCGGCATCGCGTTT
>JBAQJG010000261.1:0-1651 GCA_049300145.1 Chthoniobacterales bacterium
GTGTAGCAGAAGGTCCCGGATGCGGCTGTCGTCGCAGGCTCGCCATACACGTTCGAGAGAATGGCTTCCCAGTGACGAGCGCGGCAAGCACGCTTGAGGATGCGCGCATAGCCTGATTTTCCGGCAGCGTTGTCACCGAATACGACCGTGATTCCGTTCGGCGCGAAGGTCAGGTTTTGCGCAGGCGCGAGGTTATTGACGGCTGCCACGTCCTGGATGGCAGTCAGCGAGACGGATGCGCCGGCGCCGGGATTGGCTGGCAGGTGGGCCGCCAGTAGCGGCTTGGCCTCCGGTTCGGTCTGGGACGGTGTCGGAGTATGGCCGCGCTTGCAGAGGGCGACCAGCTCGGGGAGATCTGTCTCAGTCAGTTTCTGGGCTTGAACGATCCTCCGCAGCGCGTCGCGCTGCCAGTCCGGTCGGTCGGCCGACCATTCTAAGATGATTTCAAGGACAGTTTTCGGCCGCGCGGCGGAGTCTGGCATTTGCTGAATACTTTCGATTTAAATGGACCGCGGGCGAATCTGTGTTCGTCCAATCCACCGAAACGCGGACAAAGTCACGGTGCGAAAATCAGTGGCACTATGGAGATTAATGATGCTGATTCATATAGCACTCTGGGCGGAAGAGCGAGTTAAATCCAGCCAGGGAACCGCGTTTTAAAACTTTGTTGCCAAACCAATGCGACAGGGGCGGCTGCGCCCCGCGGTGGACTACCCGTCGTGTCCTCGTCATTCGGCCGCTTCGATTCAGAGCCGCTCGCCGGCCTGTTGCGGTTCATCGCTGCCGCCCCTCCACGCGGCAGGATATAGACCGCCGATGACGCACCGATGAAACGACGAATACGGCCAATCCGCCGGATGCGCCACGAGACCGTGCTTGACCGGATTGAAATGCGTGTAGTCCATGTGAGCAGCGAAGTCGCGATCATCGCGGATCGTGTGCTCCCAGTACCGCCGCTGCCAAATGCCGCGTTCGCCACGGCTGGTCATGACCGGTGATCGCGGCTCGCCGATGGGCAGCGATTTGGCAAACGCGGTCTTGATCGCCTGCCAGCGACCTGGAAAATCGGCGTCGCCTTCCGGCAGCGTCCACAGACAGTGCATGTGGTCGGGAAGGACGACCCAGGCGTCGATATGAAAAGGTGCACGGGCGCGCACTTGGCGAACTGCGTCGCGCAGCGCGTCGATTCGGGCCACCAGCAAGTTCGACCGACGGTCAAGCAAATTCACAGTAAAGAAGAACGTTCCACCCGGAACCCGATTGCGGCGATAGTCCGGCATCGGGGGAGTATGCCCGAACTCAGATTCCGGCGGAATGCGCTGCGCTTTTCCGCCCTACGCTTGCTGCTAACGATGGAGAGTTTTTCGACCGCCCGGCGTCGACGGCGAAAAATATTGGGCTTGCACCCCGATCACCGCTCGCCCATCCGAGCGGTTCGAAAAGCCGTTTGCTCCGTCATGCTGCTGCGCGGCTCGTCCTTCGGAGCCTCATGCAGCAACAACAAAATTGCCATAATCATATGATATCCGTCTCCAGAGGGCATCCGACGGCAGGCGTCACGATGACCGATCGAGGTGGAGCGATGACTGATATTTCGCTGCACAACAACGGTAAAAAGGGTTCGAGGTCGGCCGTTTGCGAAGGGGCAGTC
>JBAQJG010000262.1:0-9314 GCA_049300145.1 Chthoniobacterales bacterium
GGAATTGACTGAGGTGCTATGTCCTTCTTCTCCGAGGGTTGCGGAGTGGAATGGTCCTTTTGCATCTGCTCCTCGTTCGCCATTCGAAGGGAACTTTCTGCATTTTGCCTCGTTGCTAATCGAAGAAATAACCACCCTGCTACCACTGCCACGCCTACGATGACGGCTAAGATCGTCGCCCACTGCGACAGCACTTTAAAGATGTTCCAAAATGGTCAAGAGTTCGGGTTTCTTTCTTTCGCCGACCGATCAGTTTATAGACGCCGGTAATCAGTCTTTCTGCGTGGTTGTTGAAGTCCAGGCCACTATCCAAGGGAAGTGCGTTGCGATATGCCAGCGCCTCGATCTCTTGCGGTAGCGTCTCCGGCTGCGGCATCGGCGCGTTATTGACTAGCAGTGGGATAATCGGGATGTCCCCCTTGAGGGCATACTCAATTTCTAGGCGCACGAAATCCATTGCGTGATCGATTCGTCGGGAACCGTCCGTCTTCTGGCCTAGCCAGTTCGGGCCAATAACCGCAATGACAACATCAGCGGCCCCGATCGTCCGCTTAATCTGCTCACGGAAGTCCATGCCCGGGGGAATCGAGTCGAAATCCATGAAGACTGCGCGCTTGCCAAAGCGTGCTTGCAGACGGTCATAAAGTCGGCCGGTGATCGGCAGTGAATCTTCACGGCGGTAGGAAATCGCAATCACGGACGAAGCACCTCAAAAATGACCAATTCGCCGGGTCGATGTAAAGGCAATTCGTTAGATTCTAGCGGCTCCGGTTGGTTTGCATCGTCTCTCGTTAGGATCGCTTAGCTAGACTTTTACCTCGCCAAGCTGGCGGGATTTTTCTTAGAACGCGGTAGAACTCAGATCTAAATTAGGCAGAAGGCGCTTCTCCCTAAATTGCCTTCTTCTAATTTCGGACCTGCAGTCGCAGCGTTAACCGGACCAAGAAAAAGAAGAAAACTATGAATCAACCAATTAAACTCACAACGACAGTTTCAACACCAAGAAAATCGATCAGCCGCTCGCCTTTGCGATTTAGTTTTCTTTTCGTCGTGCTCGGCCTGTGGCGCGAGTGAATCCCGACCTGGTGACTCGCGATGCCAAAGGCGAGGTTTACAGCGTGCGCTACGAAGCGGTCAACGCGATGTTGCTCAACGAGTTCCTCAAAGAGCACAAAAAGGTCGAGGATTTAGAGAAAGATTTGCGGGCGACCATCGTGCAGCAGCAGAAGGAGATCGAAGCTCTCACTGCGGGCTTGCAGAAGGTGAGCGCGCAGCTTGAACTGAGCAAGTCCGTCCCGCAAATGGCCGGCAATGATCGGTAAAATCCTGTAGCCGCGCGGACGCCGAGCGGTTTTAGAATCGGCAAGGCAGAAAACGCAGTGCAACACGTTTACGAAGTCCGACCGCGCAAGGACAAGCGCGGCGTCGATTCGAACCCGGCACCGAACCCGCTCTCGAATTCGTCAGGCAATGGATGGTCGAAAGCGGCTCAAAATTACAACTGCTCTTCACAGGGACGCGCAAGTTTGCACAGCTTATCAAAATCATTAACCTCAGTAGCGGTGGACTTGGTTGCTGAATTCGCAAAGCGCGGCCCGTGGATCACGCATTTTGTGATCGACGGGGTCGCCAGCGGCGGCGATTACCAGGCCCTCAGCGATGGACGGATCCAACAGTTTCTGGGGCGCTTCCCCAACATCCGTACCATTCTCGAGCTCGGATCGCTCGAAGGTGGTCACACTTTTACGCTCGCCCGGCACCCGGGTGTCGAACGAATTCTCGCCGTCGAAGCACGCGCCGCGAACATCGAGAAAGCGAAATTCATTGGCTCGTTGCTTGGCGTTTCAAATGTACAATTTAGGCAGGCCAACCTTGAGCAGCTCCAGTTGGTCAGTCTCGGATATTTCGATGCCATTTTCTGTTGCGGGTTGCTCTACCACTTGCCCGAACCGTGGAAGCTAATTTCGCAAGCGCCCAGTGTGGCACCATCTCTCTTTGTGTGGACGGTTTATGCGAATGAAAACGAAGCCACTATCGAGATCGATGGCCTGCGCGGGCGAGAATACGTGGAGGGCGGTTTGAATGAACCACTCAGTGGGCTTTCGCCAAAATCCATTTGGCTTACGCTTCCTTCGTTGCTTGAGCTGCTGAAGCGCAGCGGATATGGCGAGATTGAAATCCTTGAGAAATCACAAAACCCGAACGGTCCCGCCGTAAGTTTGGCTGCCAGCCTGAACTAACCCTCAGTTCACTGGTTCGATCATTCGTTGAACTCTGTATGTCCTCGGTGTGAATGGCTGTCTCCACGGGCTCCGCAAAACGAGAGCACTTCCATCGCGCATCTCAAAAGAGCTGCCCTATCAAACAAACCGTCGAGCCGCATAATTTCAGCGTTCATAAGTGGACGGCGCGTCGCGCGACGGCCTTGCCGTTCCTGCGCCCGCGCGCACGAAAACCCTTTGAAGACGAAGGTGAATTCCGAATCATCTTCGAGAGCCAAACGCAAGCGGAGGAGACAAAGGAAGTTCCGTTTGATCTTTCGTGTATCCGAAGAATCACACTTAGTCCATGGTTGGCGAAGCCCGTCTCTGAGTCAGTTAAGCAAAAATCAAAACAATTCAGGACTGTGGGCAGCTCAAAATATCTCGTTCGTCGCTGATCGAGAACAGTGCATGGCGATCAGCTATCCAACCAAAGTCGAACTCGATTCGTTAGGCCGATAACGCGTGTGAAGATGAGGGTTGCGATAAAACGCCTTGATTGGGCGACCGTTCCACAACGCCGCGCGGCTCGTCAAGCGGATCGAGATAGTATGTCGAATGCGCCATTGTTTACTGTAGGCCACATCAAAATTCAGGTGCAATGAGCGCCTTTGTTGAGGTTAGACACGGCGTCCTGTCCACAATATATTTCGGAGCCCCAAAGCGAGGTTAATGAAGGTTCGAAAACGCCTACGGAGACCGGCACCCCGGCGTCCATCAACTTCCACGCGCAGCCGAGTTCGGCGCCAGGCGAAAAGCCGCCGAGGACTCGCGAACTTGGATTTTTCTGCGGCTTCCAGCACGCCATTAAGCGGGAAGCACACGCAAAATCCACCACTGGTCCCATTATTGGATCTTTCAATAAAGGCGTTGCTTGAAAGGTTTGGTGTAGGCATACCCAGCAGTGCCCCAACTGGCGGTCAATCAGTAAAGCAGCGGAGGATCGGTGTCAGCTACATCGTCGAAGGCGCCGAGAGACTAATGTTTCAAATTAGGACACTACCGAAAAAACGCGTTTACGAAGTCCGACCGCGCAAAGATAAGCGCGGCGTCGATCTAATCAGTGACGCGCTGCCATTTGGTCGGTTGTGGTATGCCGAGCCAAATGCGATCAGCAACGCGGTTGGCGACGCGAAGTTTTACAGCCGCTCACATGATGCAGTGATTCGCGTTTTCGATGAATCAGGCACCGTGATCGAAACGCACGAGCACGCTGGAGATTTCCAGGAGCCGTAAATGAAATACTGGGAGATCGAAACTAATAAGAATCTTCTGAGAAAGCGGATCGACCCATTTTTTGTAGCCGGCTGCGGCTGTCACTGCGCTCTCTTTATCTGCGTAGGTCATGTAGATTTTCCCGCCCCATGATCGGAACGCCTATTGCCCGGTCTCGTTACACACTATTTCTCAAGCGTTGGATGCCTCTTTGGTCGGTTCGTAGTCGGCTCGTCAACCTTGCGCTGATTTGCATTTGTTGCCTTGCGGCTGTCGTAATCGTTTATCGGAGGGCTCCAATCACTTTCTTCCGGGCCGAGACGGGCCATTGGTTGCTCGTCGCGCACACTTCCTCCGAAGCGCAGAACCAACTGGTGCGTGAGTTCTGGACGACTAGTTCGCATGGGCACTACACTCCGCTCGCGTTTACCGCGGAATTTTTCTTTACCAAATGGGCCGACACTGGTTCGTGGCTGTGGCGGATCCGCCAGCAGGGCGCCGTTGCGCTCGTAGCGGCAGTTTTTTTTATTGTTGTTCGTTCCATCGCTCTCATGTTGCGCTTTCCGAAGCGCACGGCCACGTGCATCGCGGCCGGGCTCACGGCCGCATTTATTTACCAACCGCTCGTCAACGAACTGGTCGGTTGGCCATTCCACATTTTCCAGATCGCCTGGTTGTTTTTCATGCTGGTAACGATCGCGGCGCTCATCCAGCTGCTGAGAAATCCAGGGGAATGCAAATGGGTCTGGATATTGGCTGGCAGCAGCTACGCATCAATGCATGCCCTCGGCCTGGGCTTTGCCACCTGGGTAGGAACGATCCTTGCCATGTCGATCTTGCTCATCAGCACTTACGGAAAGATCGACACCTTCCGTGCGCAGCGCCGCACTTTGCTTCAAGCTCTGATTCTGCTTTCGGCTCTTGGAGCCGCTCACGCTCTTTGCATGTACCTGTTTTTGGGTCCACCTAGACCGGCGCCCTCAGCCGCGGTACCGTTCGGATGGTCTCATGCGCTGGGCTTGTTGGCTGTCTATCCGCTCGCCATCCCCCTAAATTTCTTCGGCATAGTCCCTTCATCTTATGGTGACATCGCAATTATTATTGAAAGCGCCTGGCCCTACGGCGTTCTGATCTTGGCTGCGGCTGGTGCTGGACTCTGGCTCCTCGCGCAATCTGCATTTCGTCAAGGCAACCCTAATTCATTAGCTCCGCTGGTCATTTATTCTTTTTCATTTGTCGCCGGCATCGCCTTCTTCGGCATGATTGCGATGCGAGAACTTCACGAAATTGGCGGGCTGAATAGTGAATTCACCGAGTTCTTTATTTCACCGCGGTATGTCATTCCGTTTAGTTTCACCATTTTGGTGAGTGTATTGTTGCTCCTGTTGTCTGTCATGTACCGGCGACAACGCTTCGCCGCGGCCATCGCCATCGCGCTCGGAATTGCCTCATTGTTTGCGCACATTCATTACACGCGCGTTGTCAGCCCTCGCGTCCTAGCGAACAACTCGATCCCGCACGCGAAAGCCTGGAAGCTAATCGTCGCGATGGCGCAGGAATGCCGGGCCGTTGATCTGCCGATACCGAATATGTCGATGTATCAGTTGGAAACACACCCGCACGAACCTGATTTGCGTTATTTCGAGCCGGTCTTGCGGGACTCTTTGCATCTGACGCGCGAAGAACACTGTCGTTTTGTCGATTGGGCGCAGTCTCGCGGTGCCGAACGCGCCAAATATGACGCGGCTTCGCCGTCGCTCCACCGCGTGATCAAGTTACTGCGTATCCAGGACCCCGCGCCTCACTCCTAGAATTCGCCGCCGTACTGGGAGATCATCGCCGATTGATTAACCAATGCCGGTTGGTCTTCGGGCTACACGTCGTTGACCGATTCAGCCGATCAAATGCTGTTCAACGTTGATGCGCACCGCGCTGATGGCAGGCGCTATATTGTGCGCGCGGGACGAACTGCTTACCGCGTTCCTCGAATTAGAAGCAACCTTGTTGTGAACCAAATTTACGCGAGCGCAGCGCTGAGCCGCCGCGAGACCGAGGTTCTTCGGCTGCTTGGCGATGGCAAAACAACTTCGGAAATCGCTGCGAAGCTAAAGATTTCTCTGAAAACCGTTAATGAGTATTGCGCCCGGCTCAAACAAAAGCTGGATGTAGCCAAATTCAACCGACTCATGCGAATCGCGGTTTTGTGGCGGGCGGGCGTTGCTGAAATCGTCGTAAGAGCGCCTGGTTCGTGATTTAATCTGGTAGTGTTCTAATTTGGACAGCCTCTTAATTCCAGGATGATAAACAGGGAAAAAACGAACCAAGCAAATGCCGCCCACTTCCAATATGTTGCTCTCTTTTCAGCCTTTCGCGTTCTCCGTTTCTCGTCTAAGAGCGCTTCCCAGAGGTGGTTTTGCTCTTCGTCGGTCATGAACGCTTCGCGTTACTTGCAATCGCCACCTTAACGGCTGATTCCGGCGAATCGACAGGCGGGATTTCAAGCACCGCAATCGACTTCGTTTGATCGCCGTCGCGGTAGGTCCACGCGTACGCTCGTTTCGCTTTCGGGTGGCCGATTAGATCGAACACTTCAACAGTTCCTTGCCAAGCAGTTTGGCCTTCGAAGATTTCTTTGACCGGCACGGATTCGACGTGAAGGGATTCGCAACCATGTATTGCACGGATGGCGTCTTTAAGTTTCGTAATCTTTTTATGCGGCATTCACCAAATCAGACACCGTCCATGCGCTCTTTTCAATCCCTGCTTCCATTGCCGGTGGCAAGACTTGCTTAAGGGAAGTCGCTAATTTCACAATCCAAATTAGGAGACTACCTTTAATCTTGACAGATTGCCGGGATGTTGGCGGAATCGTCGCCGTCAAAATAGAACCTGAATCGAGCACGGGGCGTCTCTGCTCCCGGAAGCTCCCCGTCCTGTCCAGGTTGAACAGTCCCACGATTAACCCACCGGGAGAAGAAAGAAGCTCCCGATGAATCGTCCGAATCCACTCAGCACTGCAACTCTACCCGTAGGAAATTTAATCAGCCGCTCGCCTTTGCGGCGTGGTTTCCTTTTTATCGCGCTCGCCTGCTTTGGGCTTTCGCTAACCCCGAAAACTTTCGGGGTTAGCCCAGCACCGGACGGAGGCTATCCCAACCAAAACACCGCTGAGGGTCATGATGCGCTCTTTTTCCTCTCAACCGGCTTCGCCAACACGGCCAACGGCTTCGAAGCGCTCTTTCACAACACAACCGGCAGCAACAACACGGCCAACGGTGTTGAAGCGCTCTTTCACAACACAACTGGCTTCAACAACACGGCCAACGGTGAAGGAGCACTCCTTAGCAACACCACCGGCAGGTACAACACGGCCAGCGGTGCTGGAGCGCTCCAAAGCAACACCACCGGCGGCAACAACACGGCCAACGGTAACAGTGCGCTCTTTCACAACACAACCGGCAACTTCAATACTGCCAACGGTGCCAATGCGCTCAATAGCAACCAAACCGGCGGCGACAACACGGCCAATGGTTTTAATGCGCTCCATAGAAACACAACCGGCGGCGAGAACACGGCCAACGGTACTGGCGCGCTCTATTTCAACACAACCGGCAGCTTCAACACGGCCAACGGTGTTCGCGCGCTCAATAGCAACACAACCGGCACCCAAAACACGGCCACCGGTGATTCTGCGCTCCGTAACAACAACGGCACCAACAACACAGCCAACGGGTTTGACGCGCTCAAAGACAACACAACCGGCCCCAACAACACGGCCAACGGTGCTTTTGCGCTTCAAAGCAACCGAACCGGCAACGACAACACGGCCGAAGGTGTTGATGCGCTCCTTACCAACACCGCCGGCAACGACAACACGGCCACCGGTGTTAATGCGCTTGCATTCAACACAAGCGGCAGCGGCAACATTGCATTGGGCTTTAATGCTGGTTTAAACCTCACCACGGGCAATGATAATATCGATATCGGCAACGAAGGTGTTGCCGGCGAGTCCAACACTATCCGCATCGGCACGCAAGGAACCCAGACCGCCACATTTATCGCGGGCATTTATGGAGTGAACGAGGGCGGGACGATGACCGCGGTCTATATAAACGGCAGCAACGGCCAGCTCGGCACGCAACCGCCGCCCTCCGCGCGGCGCTTCAAGAAGGAGATTAAAGCAATGGATCAAACCAGCCAAGCCATACTGGGGCTTAAGCCGGTGACCTTTCAGTATAAGAGCGATACAAAAGGCACGCCGCAATTCGGTTTGATTGCCGAGGAGGTGGAAAAGGTGAATCCCGATCTGATCGTTCGCGATGCCGACGGGAAGCCCTATACCGTCCGCTACGAAGCGGTGAACGCGATGTTGCTCAACGAGTTCCTCAAAGAGCACAAAAAGGTCGAGGATTTAGAGAAAGATTTGCGGGCGACCATCGTGCAGCAGCAGAAGGAGATCGAAGCTCTCACTACGGGTCTGCAGAAAGTGAGCGCGCAGCTTGAACTGAGTAAGACTGCCCCGCGAACGGTTGTCAACAATTAGGAAATAACCTCCCCTTTTTGGAACAATTGGAATCGTTTGCCCCAGGCTGTCGCGCGTTCTGACAGCAGGGGCGGTAGAAACAAACAAACAGCCGATCTAGTTGAAGCGATTGGCAACGCTGGCGTCAGCACCTCGCCGTCACTGTTTAGTGCCACCACGCTGGTCGGAATGTTTGTTTTTAATCGCGAGCACAACAAGTCAAAACAGTGGAGAAAAATGAACGATTGCCGCCGCACATTGTCTTTTTTGTGTCTGAAAAGCAGCGTCGCTATTATCCTCGCTATCGTAGCTACGGTATCGGGGTGCGCAGGTTGGGAACATCCGCGTGAATCACGATCCGGGTGGCTCAAGGGAGTTTCTCAATCAGACCGCACCAAGCTGCGTGCGCTTCGTGAAATGGTGAAGAACGACCCGGCAGTCCGCGCGGCGGACGAGAAGCGCAAACGCGCCAATGACGAATATCACGAGGCGCTCCGCGCCGCGATCCTCAAGCGGGACCCGTCACTTGCGACCATTTTGGATCGAATCCGAGAGAACGGCGCGAGAAGAGCGAAAAAGCAAAATCGGATTAATCCGCCGCTCTAAGAACCGTGATCACCGAATGCTCGGCGAGCCTCTGGCAATTCATACAGGCGGTGATCCCAATGCTGAAGCACAAGCAGAAAACGTCGATTCACACTGATGCTATTTCTTCTTCTCTTTCTTGTCGGCGGCTGCTTCTTTGGCTTGGTCTTTGGGCGTCTCGACCTGTGTAGAAACAATCTTCCCGGTCTTAGCGTCCACCTGCACTTCGGTGATGTTCTTGGACTTCGGCATAGAGATGTCGAATGACCAGATCAGGTTGCCATGCTCCTTCTCCAGTTCGGCAGCTTTGATCTTTCCCTCGGGAACTTTGCCGAGGGCGGTCTTCTCTGCCTCTGCCTGCGTGATTTTGGCTTGAGCCTTTAGCGCAGCTTGGGTTTCTTCGGCTGCGCGAAGCGTGAATGCGTTCAAGCCACCCAGCAAGGCAACCGCGATCAGAGATGTGATGCAGTGCTTAGTTTTCATTTGGTATTTTCTGTGGTTTTCTGCCTTCGTTGTGATGGCGGAAAGTTTTGAGGAGCCTAACATGTGATTAGGCATCGCCGGTAGGAACGATGGCGGCGGTTTCCACCATCAGAATAACTGTTCGATCAGGGGCGCGGGTGCGATGCGTGACGCCTTTGGGAACGACAAACCCCTGCTGCGGCTGCAGATCAACCGAGCGATCTTCGAGATCGATGACAAAGTGCCCCTCCAAGACAAAGAAGAACTCG
>JBAQJG010000263.1:0-7700 GCA_049300145.1 Chthoniobacterales bacterium
CCGAGCGACCACTAAACCAACGAAGCGGTTTCGTAAACTGCTGACCGCAGCTGAGACAGTGGGTAGTGACGATCGTGGTATCAAGCGGTCCACCTCGGCGTCGCAGATTAGGAGTCGTGCTCATACACTAACATGTAATTGTGCCGCATTTTCGACGGTTATCCAGCGTATTAGCCGACAAAAGCCGCAACTGTTCAAATCGATGTAAGCCAAACCGTTTTAGAGCCTGAAAAATTGCGTCAGTAAAGGGTCGCGTTTTCCTGACGCGGCAAGAATTGGGACTCCGAACCAGATAGCGAGCGCGGGAAAGCCTGGCCCGGCAATTAATTGCGCTTTTCAGGCGTCGAATCGTGTCGGCTTCTGCTTGCCGTGCTCACTTAGTCTTTAATCGAGAGATTGAACAAACCCACAAACAATCCAGTCCCACTTCTCATGATGAAACTATCCGGTGCTTTCGCCCTGTCCTCCTTGATGTTCGCATTCACCTCTCTCGCCTTCGCTGAGCCACGTCAGGCTGAACTAACGAAGCAGGCTAAGATCAGCAAGACCGAGGCAGAGCATATCGCGCTTGCGCGAGTTCCACACGGCTCAATCAAAAGCGCTGAAATTGAAAATGAAAAAGGCCACCTCGTCTGGTCATTTGACATTTCGACCCACGGCACCCGCAATATCACCGAAATCCTTGTGGACGCGAAGAGCGGCAAAATTATCTCGCAGCAGACCGAGACGCCGCGGGACCAGACAAATGAAGCTGCAGCAGAGAAAGGGTTAAAGCACTAATTGATCCCGCGGTTACCGGGGTGAATCCCGAATCGCCAAAATATAGGCCAGCATCGCGTCGCGCTCCGTCGGTTTCAGAGCAGCGCGATTTCCCATTTCGTAAACGATGCAAGGCCACTCTGAGTCCGTAAAACGCGACGCGACTGGAAGCGTATGGCATTCGATGCACCGCGAAACGAAAAAGCGGCGACCGGCCTCAAGCTGTTGAAGAGTAATTCGCGGATGGCCGCTCGTTTTCACCATTTCTCTTGTCACGGGCGGCGGGGCGAAGTCCAGCTCAGTGCAGGCACTAAGAATAACTAGCGCACACGCAACCGCGCCGAAAAGAATGGAAAACCGCCTCATTAGAAACCAAAACCAAAAATTGTTCGGACTTGCACATCCGGTTCATCGGCAGTGTTCGTGGCTTGCGCGAGGGCAGTGACCGTTACGAACCAGCGCCCATGGCGAATCGCGACGTTTGGGCCAATGAAGAAATTCCGAATCTTCTCCTGGTCGCGCCATTGCGGAAAAAGAAACTCGTGAAGCATTTCCAGGCCGACGGAAACGCGCGGCGAAATCTCGTAACTTGCGCCGAAAGCTTGCTGCAACTCGCCATTGCTTTCTCTAAGGCCGTTCCCGGCCCACTGAGCCTCTAACGTGGCGTTGTAATCAACGATAAGCGGGCCGAAATTTTTCTGCGCAATCAGTTTGGATTCCAGCTCAAAAAGCCGATCCCCGCCTTTAATCTCTTCGTAAAGCGAAATGCCGACGGGATCGACCACCGGATTCGTCAGATTATAAATCAGCTCTACCGCGCCGCCGTCGTAATTGAATCCGCTGTTGGCATTGTCGACACTGCGATAATTCCAATCGAGTGGATAAAGGCCGATCTGGAAACGATCGGTTATCCCAATTTCTACTTCCTCACGAAAGTCAACTTCATCCAACCGTGGTGCGCCTGTGGTTCGTGCCCAAGTGACCGTGTTTTCCAGATCGATGCTCCCGGGCGGTGAAGTTGGAGCCTCGTAGAGATAGGTAAAATGCCGATCACCGGCGAATGAAGAGGTCACCAAAAAAACGCCCGCTAGAATCCACAGCAACTCAGTTAGGCGAGCAACTGATCGTCGCCAACATATCGATAACACAGACGAACGTTAACGAATCGGCGCGCACTCCGCTGCCGTTCGCTTGCGCTTTTTTAGCGATCATTTGCTGCCGTTCGCTTGCGCTTTCTTAGCGGTCAATTGTCGATGGTCGCCCTGTCCTTTCCCTGTTCCCCGAAAGCCCAAGGAGCCCCAAGTCACAAGTGGTCAGTGGAACAGGGAAGCAGAGCAGTTCGCGATTCGCGAGGTGATTCCATTCGTAGACTTCCAGGCTCATTTCCTAATTTACATCCATGATGCGGCGCTCCAAAACGTAAGATCGCTATGGACGAGTTTAGTTATCTCTCGGTTTTAATCTCGGTCATCCTTGGCCTAGCGGTAACACAAATTCTCCAAGGTTTTCGCGGACTGCTCCTGTCGCGTGCACGGATTCGGATTTACTGGCCGGTAATCGCGTGGGCGATTTTGTTGCTGCTAATTTGTTTTCAGCATTGGTGGTCGATGTTCGGGATGCGAAACCGGCACGACTGGACGTTTCTGCAGTTCGGGATGGTTTTGCTGAATGCAATTCTAATTTACATGCTTGCCGGGCTGGTGTTTCCGGACTTTTTCGGCGAGCAAGTGGTGGATCTAAAAGGAAGCTTTTACGCCCATCGCGGCTGGTTCTTTTCACTAGGCGTTACCACGATTGTCGTTAGCATCTTCAAAGATGTGGTTCTGGATGGGAGATTACCCAACACAACGAACCTAATCTTCCAACTTGTTTTCGCGGTCACGCTTTTCATCGGCGCGTTGACTCACTCGGAGCGCTATCACAAAGCGTTGATCGTTTTTGGCAGCGCTCTTTTTGTTATTTACATCATCGTGCTTTACACGCGAATGCAGTAGCGCGCCCAGCGCACGCGACAACTCGAATTCGATCTATGGCCGAAACGTCAAATGCTCTCCGGGGTATTCTTGAAAAAATCCGCGACGACACGCAACGGGCGTTGAAACTTCTTGGCGATGCCGCGGAACATCGGTCGCTCGGATGGAAATGCAGCGCCTGCGGTCACGTGAAGCATTTTACCCGGCCTGTTACGAGCGACGTTGCTCGGCCATGCCCGAAGTGCGGAGGCGAAGCGTTCCAAGCGTTGTGACAAGCATCGATAGACTGCTTGCATCCCTGATGCCCTGCCTCACGGAATCAGGGACGGTGGTCGCTTATCGAAGTGCGCGGGACTTCATCGTGCATAAAATGAGACTTTGGCGATGAATGCACTCCATTTTGGACCAAGACGACCGCCATCCAGCAGGATTCTTGGGCATTTTTTGAACCCCAAATCGCGGCCGTCACTGTAGCGGATCATTCGCCAGTGCATGTGCGGGACAACATGATCGAGAGGGATATGATATTGACGCATCAGTTTGGCTGTGAGTTGCGCGGTGCGGTCGACGGTGCTGGCAATATTGTTGCCCCGATTCACACACATTTCGATCCCGATGGAGGATCGGTTTCCCGGGCCTTCGTAATCAGCATGTTCGCCGGTTTCGTTGGTCGGCAGGCTTTGGTAAATGGAATGATCGTCCACAGTGAAATGCCAAGTGACAAATCCAGTGCGATTGTGACGGCCTCGGATCCCCTTCTTCATGGCGAGCGCGTTATGTAATGCGTCGGCGCTACGAGACCGATTGTCGGTCGAATGAATAGTAATAAATGTCGGATGCATCGGCCGATGCAAGGGACGTCCGCATTTCCCCGGGGGTATAATCTCCTGCGTGATCTTCAATTCGGCTGCACCGGCGGACGCCGGGCTGCTGGTGGCGCCGGAAAGGAGGCCAACGACAACGGAGACGGCGAAAAACACTGCACGCCTCAACTGGAATACACCGTTTTCTTTGGGGCGTGCCCTGCTCCTCACAGCGGCAAAAAGTATAAACGGAGCAGTTGCCATTGGGAGAATCAACTTTTCTGGGGGAGCGCCCAGACCTAGCAAAGAGGAAGAAGGCAATCTCATTACGGACGCAGCATCAATACGTTAATGAGACCAAAATACGATCAGCCAATCGAATGCAATCGGGCATCCCTGACGCCCTGTCTTACGGATCAGGGATGATCGGTTAAAGTAGTGGATTGTGACCGGGCGACCGTGCTTCACTTCCGCAAGGATTCAACACAACGGCGCAGACACCGTCAGGGTTTCCAATCCTGATAGGCTTCGTGCGCGCCCATCCCCAAGTTAGTTTTTCCTGGTGAATGTCGCTCCAATTGCGTGGCGAGCCATTGAAACCACTCAAAAGTTTTCTGCGAACCACTATGCCGGCGCTCTTCTTCGATGTAGGGGCGCAGTTTACGCCAAGCAAGACGAACAGTGCCACCGCACAAGTCCCCGACCACGCGCAAGGGAACAATCCGCGCATAAACAGAATAACCAAGCCCCTCCAGAATTACGCCCACTGACTGCACCGCAGCCAGCAAATCCGCGTCCGCTTCGATTGTCGGCGCACTCGATCCATCGGGAATACCGTGGACCACAATCATCGACTTCATCCATTCTGGAGTGAGAATCGCTTGAACAGCGGCGAAAGCGGCGCGCTCTGCACGTTCCTGACGTGCCCGACGTGCTTCAAGCAAACCGAATGCGACGGCAGTCAAAACCGTCAACGCCGTAGCCACATTTGCCAAAGTCGAAAGGTCCACGCGTCGAGTTTATCAGAATCGTCCGGTGCAGGGCGAAGTGGAAATTCGCCACGGGCAAAAAGGGCTTCCCTGCCGCAAAGATTTCGAGCAGCCGGGCCGCGTTTCACGCCCGCTGCGATTTCCACGGATCGTAGGTCCCAACATGCCAAACATGTCCCTCGGGGTCGGCGCACGTAAATGCCTTGCCACCATATTCCTTTTCTTCCAAATCCAGCAGCACCTTCGCTCCGGCGCTTTTGGCTTTGGCATAGATCACATCGATGTCCGATACGATCAGGTAAGGCGATTGCGTTTCTGCTCCACCAATCTCATCGGGCTGCTTCAACAATTTCGAAGCCGGCCTCTCATTGTTTACCGAACCGACCATGATCATGCCGTTCCCAAAAGTCAGTTCGGCATGCATCACAGTCTCGCCCGGACCAGCGTGCACGGCCTGCTTCTCAAAACCGAAGACTTCACATAGCCAATCGATCATGGTCTTGGCATTTCGATAGCGGAGTCCCGGGATTACCGATGATTTGGAGTTCTTAGCAATGGTTGTCATGGCGGATACTCTGTCGCTTCCCCTTTGCTGGCAATGCCCGCTATAAAGGGCAATAGGGCGAAGTCATCGATGGAACCTTGCAGCTAACGAAATCAGGGGACGACGGGCAGCAGTGAAGGAATTGTTCGCCAAAGCCTAAAAGCATGACCACGCGGCGTGGTCCGATTGACTAATCAAGCCGTTTTGAACAATCGCACAATAGATGCTACGGCGAGCTAGAACGCCCAGCTAATGCTGGTCTTAATAAGCACCCCCGCCGTTATTTGGTTTCCGGTAAAATTTTGAAAAACCGGGACTTCCGCATCGGCGTAGATCTTTACAGAACGGACGTGGAATTCAATTCCGGGTGAAAGCAGGATGCGTTGAAAACCCGACGCCACGGGATGCGCCGAGTGTGCGCCACTGTCGCTCGTCCGTTCCGAAAAGATTGCTTGCGCAACCGGCGAGATTTTCATTCGACCCAGCCACCATCCCCGGTAATAAATTCCAGCAGCTGTATCCAGTTCAAGTCCGGGGCGATAGCTGTCTTGCGTCAAAACTGGCAAATCCAATTCCGCCTGAGCAAACCAGTTCCACTTCCCATCTTTCGTCAGACTGTTCCGATAAAAACCGCCCATAAGGATGTCGGTGCTGCCGGTTCCGAGTTGGGTATCACGATCGACGATATGAGGGTCAAACGTGTGACTGCCAGTCGGCAGCTTGAGGCCGAGGTTGACGCCAGCGGACAGGTCCGGGAAAAATCCCGTGTAAATGCCTTCGATCCGAAGGTCGCCAAGTTGACTCCAGTCGCGAGTTACGATCTTGCCCGGCCCTATCTTCGTTGTAAACGAACGATAATCGTAAGGCAGCTCGGCCTCGATTCCCCAGCTGTAATTAAAAAAGTATTGAAGGCCGAGCGAAGTGAAATCAGTCTTAATTTCCTTGTCGCTATTATGTGATGCGGGCGCGGACGAGGTGCCGCTCCAATTCTGGTTTTGGTCCTGATAATCATAATTCAGGAAGACCATGCCACCCGGCCCGGTTGGTAACATTGAGCTGGTTGCCACATCGAAGACATCACAGCCACAAGCGCAGGCCCAACTGGTGCTTGGCGTTAGAGCGACCGCCAACAAACCGGCACTAACTTTCCATATTTGATAAGAGTTTTTGTTTTTCATTTTTGAGATAAAGAGTTCAAAAGGGTTAACGAAGTTGCTTCGAGCTGTGACCTTCGTTGCCGAGACTCGGCACTGAGAGCGTGACGCTGAAGGCGCGCGCGTTTTTTGTCGTCGCGCCCCGGAAGCCGCATCCACCAATAGAGAAAGCGGCTGCCGCTATCGGCTCAATTGGCCTCAGTCGGACTACGACAGATTTAAACTGATCGAGGCGGCGGAACCGGCGGAGAATACTTGATTTCGAAGAAGGAAAGATTACGCATAACGTAATCGAAAGGCGAAAATCTCGGCATCAACTGCGTCGTTTGCTCCGCGCACATCATATCGATCTTGGGCGCGACCAGTTGTGCATCCGATTTTCTTTCGCTCGATTTACCCCTGTTCACAATATGGCAAAGCGAACAGGGATGAGCACCATCGAAGGTTTGCGAAATCGCGACGCATAGTGGCGCGTGTTTCGTGTTTTGCATCAGCATCGTCGTCCAAGCGATCGATTGCAGCGCGACCCACTGCAACCCAATAGCGCAACAGAGGGCGAAAATTGTAACAGCGCGGCCCAAACAGCGAAACACGATCTCAGGCTGATAATTCCCTCAGGCGATGTCAACAGAATAGTGAGGCCCATCGCCCGGTTTCAGTCTCGAAACGTGACTCGGAATCGCTCCCGATTGATTACTGGCAAGGGTGTCTCAACGGTTCAGCGCGTGAAGTCGACGCTCGCTCGGTAGCACGCTGCCGCACTGTTTCCCGTTTGCACTGACGTTCTGTTTCCAAGGTCGCAGCGTCGTCTCGTTGTCCTGATTGTTCTCGCGCAAGGAAGCCCGCTCTCTCGCAGCCTGCGGCGCACGTCCTGCTGTGATTCAATTTCTGGAATTCATGAGCGATTCTTTGCATATCCTACTTGTCGAGGATGAAAAGGCCGTGGCGCACATGATTGCAACGGTGCTTGAAGGTCCAGCATCCAAGTTAGCGAGGGCGGCGAATGGTTGGGAGGCACTCATTACGATCAGCCTTACGGACCGACCTTTTGACGTTGTTATTACTGACCATCGTATGCCCAACATGACGGGCCTCCAATTGGTGCACCGACTAAGGGCGCACAACTTTGGCGGCAAAATCCTCGTTCTGTCGGCTCATCTTTCGGACGAGGATATTCGCGCTTACGAAGAGCTGAGCGTGGACATGATGATGTCCAAACCGTTTGACGTTGACGACCTGCAACGAGCAATGGCCGTTCTTAACAGGAAATCCTCGGTGCTCGCAACCGTTTAGCAGGGCGTGATGCGTCAGGATTGTGCGGGCGCGCTCTGAGGCTGTGTTTGCAAAGTCGCTGTGGCGCGGGGCATAAGCGGAACGGCGACTGCGTACCGATTCCCCGCCGATTCGCTCGCTGGGCTAACAAGCGTGCTTCGACCGACGCCTGTATCGAATGAGATAAACCAGCCCTTATAAGGTGA
>JBAQJG010000264.1:0-13436 GCA_049300145.1 Chthoniobacterales bacterium
GATGCGGGAGTGGGCACGGAGGTGGTTTTGTGATGAAGACAGAAAACATCGAACATCGAACATCGAACATCGAACAACGAAGCCGGAATATTCGCGAGACGTTCGGGAAGTTTGTTGTGCCTTCGTATGCGCGGTTCGATCTCGTGCTGGAGCGAGGCGAGGGGAGCTATGTCTGGGATATCGATGGAGGTCGCTATCTCGATCTTGCTGGCGGCATCGCGG
The DNA here is from genome assembly GCA_049300145.1 of Chthoniobacterales bacterium. Lineage (GTDB taxonomy): Bacteria > Verrucomicrobiota > Verrucomicrobiia > Chthoniobacterales > UBA10450 > AV133. The sequence continues at coordinate 223 of JBAQJG010000264.1, forward strand.
TTTGTTCGTTAGGCCACGCCCATCCCGAGATCACGAAAGCTTTAACCGAGCAATCGCGAAAACTCATTCACGTTTCGAATCTTTATTATAATGACCTACAGGGGCAGCTGGCAAAGCGCATTGTCGATCTCATCGCGCCGGGTCGCGTTTTTTTCTGCAACAGCGGCGCGGAAGCGAACGAAGGCTTGTTCAAGCTTGCTCGCAAATTCGGCCATGATGAGGGCCGCTTCGAAATGATCACGACTCTCGATTCATTTCACGGTCGAACGCTGGCGGGAATCGCGGCGACCGGTCAGGAGAAAGTGAAGAAGGGCTTTGAGCCGTTGGTCGCAGGGTTTAAACACGTTCCGTTCAATGATCTGGAAGCGATGCGGCGTGCGATCACGCCGCAGACCTCTGCGATTTTGATCGAGCCGATCCAAGGCGAAAGCGGAATCACAATTGCGACGCCGGAATATCTGCTCGGACTCCGCAAACTTTGCGACGAACACAATTTGCTTTTGCTCTTCGATGAAGTGCAGGCCGGACATTTTCGCACCGGAAGATTTCAAAGCTGGCAGCGCATTTTGGAAAATCGGCCTGTCGATTTCCTGCCGGATGGTGTCTCGATGGCGAAATCGTTAGGCGGGGGGTTTCCCATAGGCGGGTTCTGGGTGCGCGAGAAATACGCGAAAGTCCTTTCGCCCGGAACTCACGCGAGCACGTTTGGCGGGACGCCGCTCGCTTGCGCGGTGGCATTAACAATTCTCGACGTAATCGAATGCGAGGATTTGGCCGAGAATGCGCGACGCATCGGCGATTCTCTCATGGCTGAGTTGCAAGCGTTGGCAAAAAACTATCCGAAGGTTTTGTGCGCCGTCCGCGGATTCGGTTTGATAATTGGTCTTGAATTTGAACCGAAACTTCCGGCTTTCGAGGGGGAGCAGAAATCGCCCGCAATTCAAGTGGTGAATCGCTTGCACAAAGCTGGTGTTCTCACTGTTCCGGCGGCGACATCGGTCATTCGCTTGTTGCCGGCGTTGAATCTAAGGCAAAGCGAGGCGGAAGAAGGATTGCGCGCGATTGAGGAAGTCGTTGAAGAGTTGAACGGTTGAAGCGTTGAAGTGAGGGACTTGGTGAGGCACGTGATGCGAGATTCGAAATTCGTGAATCGAGATTCGATTTAACGATGTAACGATTTACGATTTAACGATCCCAATGAAACATCTGCTGAGTATCGAAGAGCTCACGCGTGGGGAAATCGAGACGGTTTTGCGTCGCACGGCCGAGTTCAAGAGCAATCGGGGAAAGATTTCGACCACGCCGCTGGCAGGACAAACCTGGGCGCTGATTTTTTCAAAGCCATCCACGCGGACACGGGTTTCATTCGAAGTGGGAATCCGCGAGCTAGGCGGCGAGTCGATTTACATGAACGCCGCGGACGCGCAGCTCGGGCGAGGTGAGTTAATAAAGGACACGGCGCGCGTGCTGGCGCGGATGATTCATGGCGCGATCATTCGGACGTTTGCTCAGCGCGACATCGAGGAGTTCGCAGAATTTTCCGGCGTGCCGACGGTGAACGCGCTGACGGACGGCGAACACCCGTGTCAAATCCTCGGTGATATTTTTACGGTCATGGAAAAGCGTGGCCAGATCGACAATCGCATTGTCACGTTCGTCGGCGATGGAATTTCAAACACGGCGCGGTCGTGGTTATTCGCGGCGGGGAAACTTGATTTTGAATTGCGGATCGCCTCGCCGAAGCGGTATCAGCCAAAGCCGAAGCTGCTGAAGCGGGCGGGCGGTCGCGTCGTTTGCACGGACGATTTACAATCGGCCGCGCGCGACGCCGATGTTCTTTACACCGACATCTGGGTTTCGATGGGGAAAGAAGCGGAGGAGGCGCGGCGCGAAGCGGAACTGGGGCCCTACTGGATCAATGAGTCAGTCGTGAAATTGGCGAAACCGGACGCGCTCGTCATGCATTGCTTGCCCGCGCATCGCGGACAGGAGATTGCCGAGCAGACTTTCGAAGCGCACGCCCAGACCATTTTCGATCAGGCCGAAAATCGGTTGCACGTTCAGAAGGCGATTCTGGCCGAGCTGGCGCGATAACCTCCCGTCTGTTAGATCGACATCTCGAAGTAGATCGACGTAAGCGCGGGTAGATCGACAATCGGAACTCCGGCGCCGGTCGCTTCGGACGCGGTTGTCTCGACAGACATCGGTTGGTTAATCGCGAGCCGGTCCGTCAGGTGAATTCTACTTTCGGGCACGACTCTATTAAGACCAATCGATTGAGCGGCCGAACCAGGAAGAACGATCCGCACGTTCTTTAATGATTCCGAAGGATTGAGATTCACGACAATGAGAAATGTCTGACTCGATTCCAAATCGTGACGCAGAAAACTGTATAGCCAACGGCCGCTCGGCTGCTCGTTAGGCAAACGCCCGTAGTTCGGATTATCGCGATTCGCCCCGTTTAACGGAATACAGATGCCATCGCGGAATGCCGGTTCCCCGATCAGATTGATCAGCCGGCTGTAAAACGATCGCAGCTCTCTTTGCTCCGGCGAGAGACGCTCGCCATCATATCGGTGCCCATTGACCCATTTTACCAGTTCGGGCATCGACCAGTAATCGAAGATCGACGTCCGCGCGTCGTTGCTCCCGAAACCTTCCAGGCCTTCGCCCGGTTCGCCCACCTCCTGACCATTGTAAAGCATGATTTGTCCGCGCGACAAACCGTACAAAATCGCGCAGATCGCTGGGCCCGCTTGCTTGCCAACTCCAGCCCATTGCGATTTCGCAGCCAGGCGCACTTCATCGTGGTTCTCAGCGTAACGAATTGAGTTTTCGAAAATGAAATCGTCTGGTCGCGCATCATCGATATCGTTTGCCCAGCCAGGCCCTTCGTAGATTTTTTTCAGCGCACGATAAGTCTGGTCGTCGTAAACGGCGTTAAATCCGGCGTTCAACAGATCGAACATGACGTTGGATCTGCCGCCATGAAGTTTTGAGATGATCGGATCAACTCCAGGCACTTTCGCGGGATCATTATCGTAAGCTTCGCCGACGAAGACAACATCGGCTTGCCGCGCGCGCGCCTGCGCGATCGCCCAATTCCAAAACTCGGGCGGCACCATGTGCGCCATGTCGCAGCGAAAACCGTCCACGCCCGTCGCCTGCCAGTGTTCGAGAACGCGATCCATTTTCTTCCAGGTGTCGGGAATCGGTTTGTCCGGCGTGAACGAGTTCGGATATTCACGAACGTTTTTAGAGGAACCGGTAAAATCGAATCCGTAATTGAGCTTGGCGGTCTCGTACCAGTCGGTGATTGCCGGTGTCCAACTGGCGATGTTGTTTCCTGTGGCGCGGCCAAAAGTCATCTCGCCAGCGAACAGCCCATCGCATTTTTGTAGCGGCGGTCTGTGACGGTCGGTTGCATTCTCGGAGGAAGTGCCGCGCTCATCGAGCGCCGCTACAGCTTTACAGGTCGGACTGATCGGCTGGCCGTCTCCGCAAGTCGGCAGACGCAACGGCGGGCCGTTGCCATCGGGTTTGAGATAGAAAAAATTATTTTGCGGCGAAAAAAAGATCGACCTGTCGTCACCCACGCCTTTGCCTTTTTCGCCGAAGTTCAGTTCCGGTCTCACGTCCGAGTCGTAGCTACGCGCGACGTGGTTCGGGACAAAGTCGATCAGCGCTTTCATTTCGCGTTTGTGAATTCGCTCGAGAAGCAATTTGAATTCATCGAGACGTTTCTCCGGGTTCGCCGCGTAATCGGGGCAGACGTCGAAGTAATCTCTGATTGCGTACGGACTGCCCGCGATGCCTTTGAGAAGATCGGGATCGTCGGCTGGCTGGCCGATTGATGAGTAATCGGTTCCGCTGGCCTGTTGCAAGACGCCCATGAGCCAAATGTGGGTGAACCCCATTTTGCGGAGCGACTTGAGCGCGGCGTCATTGATGTCATTAAACTTACCGACGCCATTTCGCGCGAGCGTGCCGTTAGGTGTTCGCGTCTCATTGGTATTGCCGAACAGCCTGACGAATAATTGATAGATGCGGAGGGACGATCGATCGGCGTTGAGCCTGCTGCGTGGGACCGAGAGTTCCGCTGCGGTCGAATCGAGATTCACCTCGCAGTAATTGGGAATGTATTTGTCGCCCCAGCCCGCGGCGGCGCATTTGTCGGAGCATCCGTAGAGGCGGCCCCAGGCGTCATTTTCCGTGAGGTCCTTCGCATAGAGGAGAAGGTCCAGGCTTTTCGGGGCGCTGAGCGCCTCGCGCTGAAGATTAAAGGTCAGGGCGCCGTTGTGAAATTTCGCGAGACAGCCGCTTGCGGCCGTGCGCTCGCTCCATTTCCAATCTTCCCATTTGCGCTGATAACAATCCAGGTTTCCGCCTTTAACCACGGCGACGAGCAGAAGATCGCTTTTGAAAGGAAGAAATACGGTCGAACCTTCATTGTTGCGATCAAATGGGAGCACGGCGGAGCCGATTTCGCGATGCATTCCCAGCGTGAGATAAACACTTTTTCCCTCACACAGGTTCGGCGCGCGATAAGTAATAATGAGCGCCGTCTCCGTAAGGGACAGCTCAATGACCGCGTCATCCGCGCCGTGAATGGTTTGTTTGCGCAAGCGGAAAAATTTGGTGCTCGGGGCGGGACTTGAACCCGCATGCCTTTCGGCATACGCCCCTCAAACGTACGTGTCTGCCATTCCACCACCCGAGCCTTCGGTGTCTTGAGGCGCGAAAATCTTCCGCAGCCCGGACGATGTGGCAAGTCTCGTTTCGTTCCTTTTCTGGTCTTAATCTTTCTCTCGCTCGCAGTCGTGCCCGAAAATCAAATCCAGCGGGAGCACGAGCACGACAGGCATGAAATCTGCGGTTACATTTCTGCGATGTCCGTTGCCGCTGATGATCGCGATTGGATCAAAGTCGATCTGCACATCCATACCCTGGATGATCCCAAAGACGTTATCGATTATTCCGCGCATCAATTGCTGGAGCGCGCCCGAACGCTTGGCTTTCGCGTCCTCGCGATCACGCTGCACGACGCCGTTTTCGATCGACCGGAGGTGTTCGCCGATGCGGCGACAATGGGAATTTTGCTCATTCCTGCCGCCGAAGTTCGGTTATGCGGCGCGGATGTTATCGTGCTGAATGTGACCGCCGCAGAAGTCGCGGACCTCAAAAACTTCGACGATCTGCGCCGGCTGCGGGCCCGGCGCGGAGTGTCGATCTTTACGATCGCGCCTCATCCGTTTTATTTCCTTGGCGGCTCAATCGGATCGCGCCTTCTTGACGAAATCGATTGCTTCGACGCGGTCGAGCTCTGCCATTTTCACAAAGGTCTTTTGAACCCGAATCGCCGGGCGGCAAGAGTGGCTTCGCGCTTTGGCAAGCCGTTAGTTGCGACTTCCGATGCGCACCAGCTACACGCTTTTGGAAGGCATTACACAAGCATTCCATGCCTGCCGGAGCTTAGCGCCGAAAATGTTTTCGCGATTTTACGCGCTGGGCGAATCCGCCTAACGAGTCCTCCTTGCGGCTTGGTCGATCTTGCCAGCGCAATTTATTTTATTTTCCTCGCGCACCCATTTCGACGACGGCGAAAAAAGGAGCGGCGGTTTGCAACTCCGAAAGCTTTCGAAGTTAAAAATCGCCTTTCCTTAAAGCGCACACCGGTCTTGAATCCAAATCGCAAACGTGACACACCTGTAGGTTGATGAAAATCGTCGCTTCCATCCTGCTCCTGCTCGCCATCGGCTTAAGCGGCTGCCAAACGCCATCGCAAAAAGAGAAAGAGAAAAAGGCGGCCCTGAAGAAGAAAACCAAAGCCGAGCTGCGCGAGGAAAGCAGCGATGTTGATTTTCAAGCCTTTGTCGGCCGGCTGCGCAAAGCGGTGGCGGCTCACGATGTGAACACGCTGGCTGGAATGATGACCCCGGACTTTGGTTACAGCCTGAATCCGGAGAAATCCGGGGAAGGTGTCTTTAAGTACTGGGATGAGCAGAATCTCTGGCCGGAGCTGGACGGCATCCTGTCGGAAAAATTCGTGAAGAAGGGCGATTTCATGGTGGCGCCACCGCAATTCGCCGACGAATCGCTCAATTACGATGGCTACCGTGTGGGGCTCCGGCGTGTGAACGGGAGCTGGAGGTTCGCCTACTTTGTGAATGGCTGAGCGGCCGGGAAAATTGCGCGCGTGAAGGAGACGAAAGACGCGCCGAGGTCGATCATCGATATTGGCTTGCCGCACAGGCCGCCGTTCGTTTTTGTCCGCGAACTGATCGCATGCGATCCCGGCGTTTCCGCGGAGTGCGCGACGACATTCGACGGCGACGATCCAATGTTCGCGGGCCATTTCCCCAGCAATCCACTCGTGCCGGGCGTGATCCTTACGGAAGCGCTTGCGCAAACGGCCGGCATCGCGGCGGTCGCGGCGCACGCGGAAAATGCAGGACGACTTTTTTTGCTCTCTGGGATCCGGGGGATGAAATTCTTTCGCGTGGTCCGCCCGGAAGAGCGGATTGTTTTACGCGCGGAAAAAGTTGGCGAAATGGGCGAGCTTTTCCAGTTCAAGGTCGCAGCAGATGTCGATGGAAAACGCGTCGCCGAAGGCGAATTGGTTTTGAGCAAAGCAACGCCGGCCCAGGCGGCCGTGATCCGTTAAATCGTTAAATCGCAAATCCGCTTCAGCGATTCACGATTCACGAAAGACCACCGTCTCATTGTTTCATGGGTTCTTCCAAATCATAGATCGCCCCCCAAAATCCGGAAGCGACCGGCGCAATCGTCTTCTCCCACGGCCGTCCGCTCATCGGGTAATTGGTCTTTTCCTCTCGTCCCCAAAAAAGATAGCGCACACGCAAATGGTGCGCCGTTTCCCGCCAGTCTCCCGCGCCCTCCATCAATTCGCGGAGCTGCTCCTGTGTGTAGGCATAGATCCCTTTCTGCTGCGGGCCGGAATCAAAACCCTCCGTCCAAAGATGTCCCGGATAACCAAGCACAACCTTCCGGCCCTGGAGCAATAGGGGGTGATTGTAAATTGGGTAGGCGGCAAAACGAGCTTCCGCGGGCAATCTTTGGACCGCGTCGCCGACCCCATCGAGTTCCGCGCGATCCGCAAATCCAAAGCCGTTCCGCCCCGCCGCCAGTCCGCCGAGCAAGCTGACAAACCCGGAGCCGAAGAGTGCGACGCAAATCGCGACCCGCACTGGCATGGACCAGCGAGCAATGAGATGCGTCCACAAAAACGGAAGCACGAGAAAGTAGGCCCAAATCATGATCTTGAGATTGTCCCATCCCCACGGCGCCGTTTTGACGAAGAACGCAAAAACAAAAATCGTTGTCGCCGCCAAAAGGAAAACCACTTCTGTTGACCAATTGTCACTCCACCGGATTCCTGTTTTCCAGACGCGTTGCACGCACAAGCCGATCAGCACGAAAACCAGCGGAATCAAAATGCCGAAGTTTGCGAACCAAAACGAAAAGAACGGCCGGGCGAAATCCTCGTCACTTTGGACCCATCCTGGATACCACTCGAGAACAGATCCCGCTTGAAAATGGTCCGTGATTAACCAAACGAAGAACGTCGCGGGAAGGAACGAGCTGGCAAGAAGTGTCACGACGTGTCTGCGCATTCGCGCCTTGCCGATGATAAGCATACAAGCCAAAACGATGCTGAGGGCGAGAAACGTGTGCACGTGGAAGAGCGGCATCGACGCATACAATGAGAGCTCGACCCAGAACGGCAGCGGCCCTCGATGTCGATCTTGCGCGGGAGTCCTAGAAAAATTTTCGCGCCAGTGCCAGAGGAGAAGCAATCCGGCGGGAATCGCGTAGAGCAAGCCGCGTTGTGTCACGAACATCGACAGTGGGATGCTTTTCCAAGCGATGGTTTTGTCCCCCTGATAATCGAGCAACTTAAGAAAGGTGGAAGAGTTGAGAATTTGAAATCCAGCGATGCCGCCATTGAATAGAAAGCCGGCTACGCCGAACGCTCCGCCCCAGCGGTAAAATGCATAAAAGGTCGCGAGCGAGGCGAGCAATCCCGTCCAGACCAGACCGCGAGTCAGGTCGAAATGCAGGTAACAAAGCAAAGCATTAAATAAGTCGATGCCGGCCGGATATCTTAGTTTGCTGAAAACGTAGATTGGATTGTCCGGCCAGATGGAAACCCCGTTCGCGAAGTTTCTAATATAAGTAATATGCAGCGCGAGATCGCCGAGGTTGTTTGGCGATTGAATTTTAAGTTGATTGCCGTCGATGTACAGCAGCCAGCAAAAAGAGCGAAGTGCGAAAATGGTAAAGCACGCGGCTAAAACCCAAGTCCAAAAGTTCCGATATTTGCAAATAGCCGCTGGTGCTGAAGGTAAATTGCCTGCGCGTCGGAGTCGTCGTTGTGCGCGGTTGGAAAGCTTCGATTCCGGCTCCGCAGAATCTAAGATATCGAGCTTTGTCTCTGGATCCGGAGTTCTAAGATAGGCAAAGATAGCAGCGATCGTGCCTAATATAAGAGATGCCACCGCGACCGACAGAGCCAAGCCGTTTGTCGCCATCCCAAGGATCAGGCCGCAAACGGTCGAGCAATTGACAAAGGTTACTCCGGCGGAGAGCCATTTCATCGGCACCGCGCGACGCGCTAAAGCGATCCCTTGCCCCTGAAGTCGGGCGGCCGGCCGGGGAAGAAGCCTTTGAAAATCTTCGCGCTGAAATAGACTTTCGATGTGTCCTGATAAGCGCGAATCCTCAACGGTTCTGTATAATAAGAACCGTGCAATTTTCTTTCAACCTCGGCGATTCGATCTTCTTGGACGAGGAGAAAAGCGGCATCGAGCTTTGCTGGCAAGGTCTCGTGCTCATAGTAACCGACATTTGGGAAATCGCCAAGAATCCACGGCAGCGGATAGGCGCTCGTCCGGATCATGTGGCCAATTAACTGGTAAAAGATCGGATCTTTGTGTGCCAGTTTCAGCAGAGGGCCGGTCAACTTATAGATGTCGTTATAAGTCTGGACGTAAACGTACGGCTCGGTGTCCGTCGTGCAGCGAAAGTAGTTGAGCCAGATTGTCGATCCAAGCGAAGCGCCCAACAGGATTGTCGATACAACACAGGTAAGCGTGCGATATCTTAGAGAGACAACTAAGAACGCCGCGCCGAAGATAAACAAGAGAGGCCAGACAATGCTGATGATACACCACGGCGTCTTATATTTGACGATGCTGTAAGCGATCAACGTGCCCACGCCATAAATAGCGAGATAACGCAAACTAACATTCTTGAATCGATGCCAAAATAAAGAGAGAATTAAACCGGCCAGCACGGGTAATTCATAGCGCACGATCAGTTTCGAAACCCAGTAATGCCACGGCTTTTCATGGCCGTGGCCCTCGTGGCCGGTCGCGAACCAGGCGCTGTAGGCTTGGTACAAACCTTTGACCCCGCTCCAGTGAGAGAACGTTCCCGAATAAAAAAAGATCACGACTGCACTGCCGGTCGCGAGAACAACTGCAAGATCAACAGAGTCCCAGGTTTGCCGGGCGGGCCGCGCATCCGGAAGCGGACTGAAAGCGTTAGCGATCAATAGCACCGGCACCGCGATCAGCGCGCAGCCGAGATGGATGATATACGTTTCCTTTGTCAGGATCATGCCGGTGAGTCCCATGCCTGCGCACCAGAGATAATTCGGCGTTCCAAACTTCCACAGACCGAGCAGCCCGAGAACGAACAGCATCGAGAAGAGAACGAGCCAGACTTCGTGAATCGAATAGCGCCCGTAGAAAACGAAACCAGGCGAGACCGCCATGGCCAGCGCGGCTATTCGGCTCACGCTTCGCCCGACGAACGGCTCGAATTTCAGCGTCAGCCAGACGCAAACGATGCTTACGAGCACGACCGGCAAACGCAAAGCCCACACATTCCGCCCGAATAGAGCCTGCGACAGCAGCAGCACGTAAAAATGCAGCGGTCCGTGATAATTCGTCGGGTCGTATTTGTAAAAGCCGGTCTTCATCATTTGATCGACAAACCAGCCGTTGATGCCTTCGTCGAAATGGGGCGGCTTGATTCCGAGCAGGAAAAAGCGCAGGAGCGCGGCGAACCCAATGATGAGCCACAGAATCCAATCGGTCTCCGCGAGGCGTGTTTTCCATCCTTCGAGTTGATCGCGCAGCATCGGAAAATCTGCTAGCGCGCCGCCGTTCTCGCTGCTAGTACGCGCTGCCATGCGCATTCTCGTGACCGGCGGCTGCGGATTCATTGGGAGCAACTTTATTCGGTATATTTTGCAACATTACAAGCCGGCGTCGGTGACCAATGTTGATGTGCTCACATACGCCGGCAATCTTGCCAATCTCGATGGCGTGGTCGAGGAACATGGCGAGCGTTACGAGTTTTTCAAAGCCGACATCGCCAACGCCGACCAGATGGATGCGCTTATGACCGAGCACCAATTTTACGCCGTGATCAATTTCGCGGCCGAATCGCATGTCGATCGCAGCATCAATTCGCCTCTCAACTTCATCCACACCAACGTGGTCGGCACGAGTGTGCTGCTCGATTGCGCACGCCGCCACGGCGTGCAGCGGTTCATTCAAATTTCCACGGACGAAGTTTACGGCTCGCTAGGCGAAACTGGGAAATTCACGGAGCAATCGCCGCTTGATCCGAGCTCGCCTTACTCCGCGAGCAAGGCCGGCGCCGATCTGCTCGCTCTCGCCTGCCACCGAACCTATGGCCAGGAAGTGATCGTGACGCGCTGCTCGAACAACTACGGCCCCTATCAATTTCCGGAAAAACTCATTCCGCTCATGATCATCAAGGCAATGCGCGACGAGCCATTGCCGGTTTATGGCGACGGCCTCAACGTGCGCGACTGGATTCATGTCGAGGATCATTGCGCCGCGATTGTCGCCGTGCTTTTCGAGGGAAAACCGGGAGCGACTTACAATTTCGGCGGCGGCAATGAAATGGTGAATCTCGACGTGGTAAAGACGATTCTACAGAAGCTCGAAAAACCGCAGAGCCTGATTTCATTTGTGACCGACCGGCTCGGACATGATCGTCGTTACGCTATCGATTCCTCCTTTGCCCAGCGCGAATTGAAATGGGCGCCGCGAAAATATTTCAAAGATGGTCTCGACGCGACCATCCAGTGGTACGTCGACAATCAACCGTGGTGGCAAGCGTTGCTCGAACGCGCCGGACGTTATTGAGTTTGTAGCGGCGGTCTATGACCATCGGTCGAGTTAATGCGACGCTCATAGCCCGCCGCTACAGAAGAAAATGAAAATCGTGATTATCGGTAGCGGTGGCCGCCTCGGTGCTGCGCTCACTCGTGCATATCGCGACAAATTCGATGTCGTCGGTTTCAATCACGCGCAACTTGATCTGACGAATTTCGAGCAAGTGCGAGAGAAAATCACCGCGCTCGATTTCGACGTTTTGATCAATTGCGCCGCGTTTACCAATGTCGATCTTTGCGAAACGGAGCGTGAGCAGGCGTTTCAAATCAACGCCGAAGCGCCGCGGGTCCTCGCGGAAATTTGTCGCGAGAAAAAAGCGAAGCTCATCCACTTCAGCACCGATTACGTTTTCGATGGCGAAAAACGCGAGCCCTACACGGAAGATGATGCGGCAAAGCCGATCAGCTTTTATGGCGAGTCAAAAAGGGAAGGGGAGAAGTTGGTTTTGCAAACGCAAGATCGACACTTGGTCGTCCGCGTTTCGTGGGTTTTTGGCCCGGACCGGCCGAGCTTCGTCGACGGAATGATCAAGCGCGCTCGCGAATATGAGCATGTCGATGCAATTGCAGACAAATTTTCCACGCCCACGTACACGAGCGACATCGCCGAAATGCTTTTGAAAGTTGTAGCCGCGGTCGCTGACCGCGGTTCTGGTGGGGCGGGGCGCGGATCCAGTGCGGCCGGGGTCAACGACCCCGGCTACAGCGGTATTTTGCATTTCGCCAATGCCGGCGAATGCAGCTGGCAGGAATACGCGCAGTTTTCTCTCGATTGCTGCCGCTCGCTCGGCATTCCATTGAAAGCGAAAACCGTCGGCGCGCTAAAGTTATCCGAGATGAAAAACTGGATTGCACGTCGTCCGGTTTATTCCGTTCTTTCCACGACGAAATATATCGCGATCACCGGCAGTACGCCTCGCGGTTGGCGTGATGCCGTAGGTGATTATGTGCGGGAATTCGTCCCGCGTTAACTATCTGAGCGCTTATCTTTTACCAGCCGCTCTGTGCCGGTGGTGAAGCGCGCGCTGATTCTTCTCAACGCGATTGTGTTTTTCTTTGAACTGTCGCTCCCGCAGGCATCGGTCGAGCAACTCTTTTATCTGTTCGGTATCGTTCCGGCGCGCTTCACCCATGTCCGGCGGCACGTTGATTGCACTCGCCGCCGATGAAATCGTCATGTGCGAAAATGCCGTGCTGGGCTCAGTGAACCCACTGCTCGGTGAATATCCGGCGGCTTCAATTTTGAAAGCGACACGTCAGAAACCGATTGACACCGCGCCGCTCTTCCAAATACCCTCGCGGTCGAGACCCAAAGGGACACCCCCAAAATGAAAAACTTGGCAAAAAACAGATTGGGTTCGTTCGCTCGATTCAGTTTGATGGTGCTCGTCGACTTGACGTTGGCGGGCGGCGCGGGGGCGGTGCGCGGGCAATCCGCGCTCGACGGTTTCAATCCGAACGCGAACGCCCCGGTTCGCGTCGTCGTCGTGCAACCGGACGGCAAGATTCTTATCGGCGGCGACTTTACAATGCTCTCACCCAACGGCGGAGTGGCGGTCACGCGCAACCGCATTGCCCGGCTGAACCCGGACGGCACGCTCGACACCGCCTTCGACCCGAACGCGAACAATTCTGTCTATTCAATCGCGGTGCAGGCGGACGGCAAGATTTTAGCGGGCGGGTTATTCAACGGAGCGAACAGCATCGGCGGACAGACGCGCAACCACATCGCCCGGCTCGATGCCACGACCGGCTTGGCCGATTCGTTCGACCCGAACGCGAACAATCTTGTCTATTCAATCGCGGTGCAGGCGGACGGCAAGATTTTAGCGGGCGGCGATTTCAACGGAGCGACCAGCATCGGCGGACAGACCCGCAACCGCATCGCCCGGCTCGATGCCACGACGGGCTTGGCAGATTCGTTCGACCCGAACGCGAACAATGAAGTCTGGTCGATCGCGGTGCAGGCGGACGGCAA
>JBAQJG010000265.1:0-3763 GCA_049300145.1 Chthoniobacterales bacterium
GGCAAACACAGCACGCTTTGGCTGATGATCGCGAAACGCTATTTTTTGCAGATCGAATTGCAGAACCAGGACCCGAAGGAATTGCAGGAATGGCTTAAACGCGTCGATCTGAAAAAACTCGCGGCGATCAAGTGATCATTTCATGAATCGGCCGGAAAACCGCGAGATTATTAAGAAAGTCGTCGGGAACAAAAGACAAGTCGATGTCTGGGACGAGCTTTATCGCCTGAACAGTTTCGTGGCGAAATTTCCGCGATCGCGATTCGCCGCCGATGGACACGCCGTACGAAAGGTTGTTGGAAAAGCTCGCTCGCGCTGAGGTCAACTTCATTGTGGTTGGCGGAGTGGCGGTCGCGTCGAGACTATTCACTTTTCACTTCGGCTTCATGGCTTCGCCGAGCATCGGCACAAAGAGCACTGGCAGGATGGCACTTTCCTTCAACTGACCGTTCTTTTTTTCTAGAAGGTACAGCTCCTGAGCGAACTGTTCACCGACGGGAATAATCATGCGCCCGTCGGCTTTGAGTTGTTCTGTCAACGACTGGGGAACGCGGTCCGGCGCGCAAGTGACGATGATTGCGTCGAATGGCGCCTGTTCCGGCCAGCCCTTGTAACCGTCCCCTGCTTTCACGTGAACATTCTTGTAGCCGAGACGTGCGAGGGTCGCCTCGGCGTTTTTCACTAGCGGTTCGATAATTTCAATCGTGTAAACGTCCGTAACCAGCTCGGCCAACACCGCTGCCTGATAACCTGAGCCGGTACCGATTTCCAAGACGCGATCGCTCGGCTCTAGCCGCAATTGCTCGGTCATTAATGAAACGATGTACGGTTGCGAAATGGTCTGGCCCTGGCCGATCGGCAGGGGCCCGTCGCTGTAACTTTGGGCGCGCACATCCTGAGGCACAAATTCTTCGCGCGGCACTTTCGACATCACGGCCAGCACGCGTGCATCGTGGATGCCGCGCGGCATCAATTGCTCTTGCACCATCCGCCGCCGCTCGAGCGCGAAATCTCGCGATTGCGGGACCGTCGCCGGTTTTTGCCTGCACCCGGTCGCAACAAACGCCGCAAGAATCAGAAATTGCGGAATCCTCCGCACCCGGCAAAGTTCGTTGTCATTCCGAGCGAAGTCGAGGAATCTCTCAATACTCAATCTGATGTCCGAAGAACACAAAACTCCCGAAATGCGCGCGCAGATGACTGACATCGAACGTCTTCGTCAGTCGGCATCGCATGTACTAGCGACGGCGATCCTGAAAATCTGGCCGGAGGCGCAGTTCGCAGCCGGGCCACCGGTGGAGAACGGTTTTTATTACGATGTCGATCTTCCGCACCGCATTTCGCCTGAGGATTTCGAGAAGATCGAGGCGGAGATGAAAAAGGAGATTAAAGCGAACCATCCGTTCGAACGCATGGAAGTTCCGCGCGATGAAGCGCTCGAGCTTGGAAAAAAAGGCCGGCTCGCCGCATTGAGTGATCGCGGTCAGCCGAGCAAATACAAGATCGACATCATTGAGAACATTCCCGCGAATGAAAAAATCTCGCTCTATCGCAACGGCGATTTCGTCGATCTGTGCGCCGGGCCGCACGTCATGCGCACGGGAAACATCGGCGCGTTCAAGCTAACCAGCGTGGCGAGCGCTTACTACAAAGCCGACGAGAAGAATCCGCAGCTCCAGCGAATTTATGGTACGGCGTTCAAAACGAAGAAGGAACTCGACGACTACTTTGCGATGCTCGAGGAAGCGAAGAAACGCGATCATCGCAAGCTCGGCAAAGAATTAGAAATCTATATAATCGACGATGACGTCGGTCCCGGCTTGCCGCTTTGGCTACCGCGTGGCGCCGCGATGATCGAGGAACTCGAGAAGCTCGCGAAAGAAACCGAGTTCGCTGGCGGTTATCAACGCGTCCGCTCACCGGCGATCGCGCGCGAGAGCCTCTATAAAAAGAGCGGTCACCTCCCCTACTACGCTGAGTCGATGTTTCCACCAATGACTTTGCGCGTGGAAGGGCCTCTTGGCCCCGTAGTCGAAACTCTTCAGACGGCAACTGAAGATTTGGCTCAGAGCTTAAGAAAAGCTTTCGAAATCATTGGTTTGATTCCGCCCTCAGGGAGTCCGGTCGATGTCATTGGTGAGTTTTGGAAAAAGGATAGAAATCTCCTGACCGATCTTGGGAATCTAGATGTTCAGATGAGAGATAAGGTGAAAGCGGACGTGGATAGATTATCCCAAGAGCTTTTGAAATTCGGATTACTAAAGGCCGGATTAGCACACGACCGCTACTATCTCAAAGCGATGAACTGTCCGCATCATCACAAGTTGTTCGCGGCAGTGCCGCGGAGTTATCGCGATCTACCGTTGCGATTGGCTGAGTACGGGACCTGTTATCGCTACGAGCAGAGCGGCGAACTGTTCGGGCTCATGCGGGTGCGCTCGATGCAGATGAACGACGCGCACATTTATTGCACGCCCGAGCAATTCGAGGCCGAGTTCAATGCCGTAAATGAGATGTACCTGAAATATTTCAAGCTTTTCGGGATCGAGAAATATCTGATGCGTTTCTCGACCCACGATCCGAACAAACTTGGGCAAAAGTTTGTCGACGAGCCGGAACTTTGGAAACAAACCGAAGTGATGACCAGAAATGTCCTGAAAAATTCCGGCATCGAGTATGTCGAAGTGCCGAACGAAGCGGCGTTTTACGGCCCAAAGATCGACGTGCAAGCGTGGAGCGCGATCGGGCGCGAATTTTCCATTGCGACCAACCAGGTCGATTTCGCGCAACCGCGCCGATTCAACCTCGGTTACAAAGATCGCGACAACACTGAGAAGACTCCACTCTGCATCCATCGCGCGCCGCTCGGCACGCACGAGCGTTTCATTGGGTTCTTGATCGAACATTACGCCGGCAATTTCCCGCTCTGGCTGTCGCCCGAACAGGTGCGCATTCTGCCAATCGGCGATGATGCAAGAGTGCTCGATTATTCGACGTCGATCTTAAACGAACTGCATGCGCATCAAGTCCGCGCCGAACTCGACACGAGCAGCGACAACATCAACGGCAAAATCCAGCGCGCCGAGCAAATGAAAGTCCACACCATGTTCGTCATCGGAAAACGCGACCTGGAAGCCGACGCCGTCAGTGTTCGCATCCACGGCAAAGGCAATCTCGGCGCCAAACCGCGCACCGAAGTCATCGCCGACATTCTGCATTCGATCAAAGAGCGGCGCGCGTAATTATCGAGGAGACCCGGCTAAATGAACGCGTGGAAAGAAAGCGCCGCGATCGCAATCTTCGCGCTCACTTCTTTCCTCGTGAGCGGGCGGCAGTTGAAGTTCCTGCCTCTTAATCGTCCCGCGGCGGCGCTGCTTGGCGCAGCGCTGATGGTTGGCCTCGGCGTGATGACGCCGGAACGCGCGTATCGCGCCGTTAATTACGACACGCTGGTGTTGCTCCTCGGCATGATGATTATCTCGGCTTATCTTTATCTCGCTGGATTTTTCGAATGGGCGGCGGAAGGAATTCTGCGACGCGCGCGCACGCCAAAAACGCTGCTCGGACTTGTCATGATTACCGCGGCGATGCTTTCCGCATTGCTCGTCAATGACACTGTGTGCTTGGTGCTGACGCCGCTCGTGATCGCGATCATCACCCGCACCGGTCTCCCGCTTCTTCCATTTCTGCTCGCCCTCGCGACGAGCGCGAATGTCGGCAGCGTCGCCACTCTTGTCGGCAATCCGCAAAACATGATCATCGG
>JBAQJG010000266.1:0-1528 GCA_049300145.1 Chthoniobacterales bacterium
CCTGCCGTGGCAGCCAGACGTATTCTTCCTGCGGCATGCAGTAGTTGCAGCGCAGGTTGCACCGGTCGGTAACCGAAACGCGCAGGCTGCGCAGAGGCCGGCCAAACCGGTCGGCAAGAGCGCCACCCGGAGACACTTCCGGGCGGATCTGAGCATCAGGAAGCATCCCTACATGTTAGGTTGTGTGTGCCGGGGCGTCAACCCTGTGAAACGTTATTCCAAGTGCTCGAAGAGCGCGGCCTTTGAAGAAATCTGCGCTTCCATTTCGGAGGCAATCTTCATTGCCAGTTTGGTGACCGAGGCTTCCGTCTGACCCGGTGCAGGTTTGAAGCCAATGCCCACTGCGCCGATAATTTTTCCTGTGGAATCGTGTAACGGGAGAGAAACGTCGAAGCCATCTTTTTCTTTTTCCACGACCGGTTTTCCGGTGCGCATCGGCTCGGAGTCCTCTTTCTCGCATTTTCCTCCGACGTCACTCTTGTCGGTTGAGGCGATCCCGATACAACCGCGGCTGGTATTTGCGGAAATGCCGATTTCATCTGATTCAGGGTGCTTTGCCAGGGTGGCTTCGACCAGATTCTGAGCGAAGGTCTTCCCCGGTTGCGTTTTCGTCTGCGTAGAGGAAAGGACCGGCAGCGCGGCAATAAAGAGCGCCACCCATAAAGCCGTTCTTACTAGAGCCGGCAAGGCTCGGATTCGCTGAGTTTCGTTCATTGCTTCCTCCTGTAAAATTCCTACCCCTCATCCTTGGCTTGCTCTTTGAGCTTGGCGATGACCGTGGGATCGGCAAGAGTCGTGGTATCGCCGAGGACGCGGCCCTCGGCGATGTCGCGCAGCAGGCGGCGCATGATCTTGGCGCTGCGCGTTTTAGGCAGCTCGGCGGTGAAGAAAATATCGTCGGGCTTGGCGATGGAGCCGATTTTCGCCGAGACGTGGTTTTTCAATTCATCTTTCAATTTATCGCTCGCCTGGATTCCTTCTTTCAGCGTAACGAAGGCGGAGATTCCCTGGCCTTTGATTTCGTGCGTTTTGCCGATTACCGCGGCCTCGGCGACCGAGGAGTGATCCACCAGCGCGCTCTCCACTTCATAGGTTGATATCCGATGTCCGGAAACGTTCATCACGTCGTCTACGCGGCCGAGCAGCCAGAAATAGCCGTCTTCGTCCACCTTGCAGCCGTCGCCGGTAAAATATTTTCCGGGATAGCGCGACCAGTAATTCTGCACGTAGCGATCCGGGTCGCCATAAACAGTTCGCAG
Source organism: Chthoniobacterales bacterium (assembly GCA_049300145.1). GTDB lineage: Bacteria > Verrucomicrobiota > Verrucomicrobiia > Chthoniobacterales > UBA10450 > AV133. The sequence continues at coordinate 1,260 of JBAQJG010000266.1, forward strand.
CATCGAAGGCCACGGCTTGCTCAATACGAGGTAGCCGCCCCCGCCCGGCCCAACAGGGTTGCCGTCAGCATCTACTACTTCCGCAGCGACGCCTGGAAGCGGGCGCGTGGCCGATCCGGGTTTTGTTGCTGTCATTCCCGGCAGGGGAGAAATCATGATGCAGCCTGTTTCGGTCTGCCACCAGGTGTCGACGATGGGGCAGCGGTTGTGGCCGAGATGCTCGCGATACCACATCCAGGCTTCGGGGTTGATGGGTTCGCCGACCGTAC
>JBAQJG010000267.1:0-12475 GCA_049300145.1 Chthoniobacterales bacterium
TGACTAGCTCACGTGCCAATTGCCAAACTTCCAAATCGCGATAATTCATCCTGCATCTAGCATCCAGTATCTAGGATCGGCAACTGAAGGTTCCACACTCCGCGCTCCGCAATCCGCAATTACAAAAATCCCTTGGCGCGCAGTTTCTGCATCGCGTTGCGTTCGTGATAGTCCTGCGCGCGACCGGCGCGTTCGGTCGTGCGCGTAGCTTCGAGTTCGGCGATGATTTCGTCGATGGTCGATGCCGTGCTTGCAATCGGGTGGGTGATGGGGCTGCAACCTAACGAACGGAAACGTTTTCCTTCTCGCGCGAAATACATTTTCGGAATCGGAATCTCTTCCCGCTGGATGTAGCGCCAAATGTCCACTTCCGTCCAATCGAGCAACGGTTGCACGCGCACGTGTTCGCCCTTCGCCGGCGCGCTCGCAAATTGTGCCCAAAATTCCGGCGGTTGATCCTTGTAGTCCCACTCGAACTGCGCGTTGCGCGGTGAAAAATATCGCTCTTTGGCGCGAGTGGGATCTTCATCGCGGCGAACCCCGGTGATGAGAGCGTCCCATTTATATTCAGCCAAGGCCTGTTGCAGCGCCACCGTTTTCAGTTCGTGCGTCACGGTCACGGGATCATGCGTCTCATAACCGATGCCGCGCGCGCGCGCCTCGGTATTGATCTTGACGATGAGATTGAGTTTGTAATGCTTTGTCGCCCAGTCGCGAAACTCGAGCATCTCGGGAAACTCGTAAGTCGTGTCGATGTGCAAAACGGGAAAGGGAATCTTTCCAAAAAAAGATTTGCGCGCGAGCCAGATGAGAACGTTGGAATCCTTCCCCATCGACCAGGGCATGGCGATGTTCTTAAAGGCATGATACGCCTCGCGAAAAATGAAAATGCTCTGGTTCTCGAGTTCATCGAGATGAGTGCGCGTGGTCGATGTCATTGACGGAATCGTTCTATACAGTTGAGAACTTCCGCCCGCAATGCACGGTAGAAAAGGTGGATCGGCCGCTCCGCCGGGCGATGTTAAGATAATTCGCGGCTTCGCCGCCATTATTTAACATCGAGCAAGGGACTGCTCGATCCACCTTGTCGATCTTGCGCGCATCCATCATCTCCTTAACCTTTCGTTATGCCGGAAACTCATTCCACAGCCTACGATTCAAAAATTGAAGGCAACGTGATTTTTACGCGCTTTGACGCTGCCCTCAATTGGGTGCGAAAAAATTCGCTCTGGCCGATGCCGATGGGGCTCGCTTGTTGTGCGATTGAATTAATGGCGACCGCCGCGTCGCGCTTCGACATCGCGCGCTTCGGCGCGGAGGTTATGCGTTTTTCGCCCCGGCAATGCGATGTCATGATCGTGGCCGGCACAGTCACGTACAAAATGGCCTTAGCGGTCAAAAGAATTTATGAGCAAATGCCCGAACCGAAATGGGTCATCGCCATGGGCGCATGCGCGTCCACCGGCGGCATGTATCGATCTTACGCGGTCTTGCAAGGGATCGATCAATTGTTGCCGGTCGATGTTTACATTTCCGGTTGCCCGCCCCGCCCCGAAGCGTTGCTCGCCGGTCTGATGAAATTGCAGGAGAAAATTTCGGGCGAGCGTTCCTTTGCAAAACAAAAGCCCGAGCTATTGCAAAAACTCGAGGACGTGATGTCATGACATTGGAACACGGCGAAGCACAAGGAATGGCGGTCTCCCCCTGGCGCGCCGTAGCCTTTGGCGAAGGCTGGCAGTCCGCCGGGGCGATCTGGAGTTCGCCCTTCCTTGGAGCGTCGCGCTGCGATGTTCGCGTCCTAGTCGCATGACTGGTCAAGAGTTACTCAATTCTCTCGGTAAGTTATTCGGCGCGAAACTTCAGAATAAGACTGAGTTTCGCGGTGAGACGACGTACACGATTCTGCCCCGCGATTTGCGGGAAGTCGCGCAGTTCAGTCGCGACGAGCTCTCCTTCGATTATTTGATCGACATTACCAGCGTCGATAATTTCGGCGAGGAGCCGCGCTTTGAAATCGTGTACGAGCTCTATTCCATGACGCTTGCCGTTCACTTGCGATTAAAGCTTCGCGTGTCGGAAGAAGAAGGCGCTGTCGATACCGTTTCCGACATCTGGCCGACGGCAAATTGGCACGAGCGCGAGATTTACGACATGATGGGCATCAAATTCAATGGCCACCCCGATCTGCGTCGCATCCTGATGTGGGACGGCTACCCGTTCTTTCCTCTGCGCAAAGAATTTCCACTCGAAGGTTTGCCCAGCGAAATGCCCGACGTCGCTTTCACCAAAGCCGCGCCGTTAGAAGGCGGGCCGTTTGTGACCCAACCGAGCACCGCCACCGCCAAAGATCGGGAACCGCGCGCCCATCCGCCAGAATTGTGAACATCTCCTCGCAATCCCGAAATAGCGAAGAAATGTTCGCCTTTAAATACGAACATTCGTCTAATTCTCGTTAGGCCTCATTCCCTTCACGGTAATGCACATTCTTTACTCCAAGAAGTTTCCTTTGTTGTCCGAGCCGAAGCCAGTCGTCGAACTCTCAGATTCTCGATTGCGCGCACTCTGCAGAGTCGTTGGCATGCTCGGCATATTCAGCCCCGCCAGATGGCGCGAGTGGAATATTTCAGAGATCGCCGGTTTCTGGGTTGGCCGCCCCAGAATATTTCCACCGCAATTCTGGATGTTCGAGTCTAATACGGCCTATTCTACCGAGTGGCTCGTCGTGCGCTCTCCGGATGCGCGTCGCTTTTATGTGCGAGAGTTTGGAGCTCTCGATTCTACGGACTCATTGCTTGAGGCCCTCCGTAGCGGCGGCGTAAGAGAGTTTTCAGATCCAAAGATGCGCCCATGATCCCTAACCATACATCTGAGGAAGTCCGTCAAGGATTTGGGGAGGAGTCATTGGTAAGGTTTTCAGGCGGCTTTGGGAAGTTGTTGATCCAGTTTGTCCGCGAGGTGCGATTTCAGGCAACTCCGCGTTCATAAAAGCTGAAAGAGAGAAGCAAAAGTCCAACTCCGAAAGCTTTCGCCCGCGGCTGCGGGCAGGCTGAGCGGTCGCTCAACATCCAACATCGAACGCAGAAAATTGAACGTTGAATGTTGGACGTTTTCTTAGACGAAAACGTATCGACCGCGATCTCGCGCGTACCATTTCAAGCGGCTGAGACCGGCGGAGCAGTTGCGGGCTTTCTCGTCATCGCCATTACGTCTGGATGCAAACCTTCTTCGCGCGGGCCAAGTGTCCTCGTCTCTTGCTTGGGATAGGCGATGCGGCTGTGCAGCATGGTCATGAGGGTGAAGCGGAACCGTTCTGCGATGATTTTCAGTTCGCCCAACGTGACATCGCACTCGTCCAATTGTCGATCTGCGATGCGCTCTTCGATGAGCTCATCCACAAGTTGTTCGATTTTTTGCGGCGTCGGTTTCTCCAGGCTGCGCGAGGCGCTCTCGACGATGTCTGCCAGGCTGACGATGGCACTTTCCTTCGTTTGCGGCTTTGGTCCGCTGTAGCGAAAGCTTTCTTCGCCCACTTCCGGAATGTCCTCTTCGCGCATGTTCATGATTTTGCCTCCGGCACGAGCGTCTTCCTGCTGCTGGAGCGCGCGTTGATAGAAATAATAAACGAGGGAGGTGCCGTGGTGTTCCTGAATGATGTCGATGATGCGCTGATTGAGTTTGTGCTTGAGCGCGAGATCGATGCCCTCCTTAACGTGCGCGATAATGATCAACGCGCTCATCGTCGGCGCGAGATCGTCATGCGGGTTGCGCTCGAAATTCATGTTTTCGGTGAAGTATTCCGGCTTCACCAATTTGCCGACGTCGTGGAAATAGGAACAGACACGGCAAAGAGTCGCGTTCGCACCGATGGCTTCCGCCGCTGCCTCCGCCAAGTTGGCCACGACCAAGCTGTGATGATAGGTGCCCGGCGCCTCAATCGTCATGCGGCGCAGCAAAGGATGATTGAGATCGGAGGCCTCCAGCCAGGAGATGTCGGTGGTAATTTGAAAGAGATTCTCGAGAATTGGCAGCGCGCCGCCAACCACCATCGCGGTCACAATTCCATTGCCAACTGCGAGCGCGCTTTGCAGGCCGATCATTCCCCAATCGTTAGCGATCGGTGCAAATAAATTGATCGGGCCGATCAGGCCGAAGGTGAGCGACAACAACCAGATGGCGCACCCGACCCCGAGACCTGCGCGGATCAGTTTGCTGCGTCGTCGCACCTGTAACGTGAGATAGACAGCGGTGAATCCGCTGATCAGACTGGTCACCAGAAGCGGCGCATCGATTTTTCCAAACAACACGCTGCTCCACAGACTGACGGAAACGGCGGCAAAAAGGCCATGGTTGCGGCCAAGCAAAACACTCAGCACGAGCGGGGCGAAGGCGTAAGGCGCGATGAGCCCGCCCATTTCTGGCTTTAGAAATCTAACCGTGCCGCCATTGCAAAGCACAAGTAAGAGCTTCGTCACCGCGAGCTGCACCAGGATGATTCCGAAAACGAGAAGGACGCGGGAGTTTTGCGAAAAGGTCCTTGGCTGATTGATCCAGAGCTGCGTCATCGCGATGGCTAGAAAGAGCAGCGCGATCACGAAGTTTTTCGTCGGTTCCGGCTGTTGCCCACTGAAAATAAGAAAGGCCAGCCCGGCAATAAAGCCGACGAAGATGAACAGCTTTACGTAAGGCGCGTACTCGAGGCTTTGCAGTAATTCATTGCGCGCGCGACGGCGCCGGGTCTTCCGCGAAGCCAGGCCACGCCTGATGAGTCGTCCGCGTTTTACAAAGTCGAACATTCGATTAGCGAGTGATTGTCGATCTAGATTACTTTTGTGAGTCAGGCGCAGGCGAACGATGCTGCTGATAGGCATTGATGATGGCCCGCACGAGCTCGTGCCGAACCACATCGCGCTCCGTGAAATAAACGGTCGCGATCCCCGGAACATTTTTCAACGCCTGCAGTGCTTCGAGCACACCGGAACGTTTGTTCGGCGGCAGATCGATTTGCGTCACGTCGCCGGTCACTACGCATTTGGAATTAGGACCAATCCGCGTCAGCAACATGAACATCTGTTCCGTGGTCGTGTTCTGGGCTTCATCCAAAATGACAAAAGCGTTGCTCAAGGTGCGGCCTCGCATATACGCGAGCGGAGCGACTTCAATCGTCTGCCGCGCCAGCGCTCGCTCCAGTTCCTCCGTCTCCAACATGTCGCGCAGCGCGTCGTAAAGTGGACGCAGGTATGGCGTAATCTTTTCCTGGAGGTCGCCCGGCAAAAATCCCAGCGCTTCGCCGGCTTCCACGGCCGGCCTCGTCAAAATGATGCGTGCGACTTGCTCTTTCTTTAATGCGGCCACCGCCATAGCTACGGCCAGATAAGTCTTACCCGTGCCGGCTGGACCGATTCCAAAAACGACATCGTGCTTCTGGATGGCATCGACATAATTGCGCTGGCCTGAGGAACGCGCCACGATCGGCGCCCTGCGGGGCGAGGTTACGATCTTCGTCGAGATAACATCACTGAGATTGTCGTCACGCGCTTCGCTCACCGAATTGAGCGCGTATTGAAATTCGTGTTTTTCGATCGGCACACCTTTTTGGCGAGCTTGTTCCAGTTGATCGAAGACGCGTTGAGCCTGGTCGATCTTTGCCGGCTCACCTTCGAGTTTCACCCAGCCTTCGCGCGTCGTCACTTTTACGCCGAGAGAATCTTCCAGAGATTTCAAGAGCTTGAGATCATTCGCGTAGAGGGATTGCAAGGCGCGCCCACTCTCAAATTGCAACGTGCGCGTCTCAGTCATCTCCTCGTCGGCCAGCGCAGGGAAGGGTGATTTCCAAATTGCGCCGGCGGTGGAAAACCTCCGGTCCTTGGCGTTCCGAGGGGGGCGATCATCATTTACCGGAAACCGTAAACCAGCGCCCAATGCGTCCGCTCTTCTGGCGATTCCTCGACGTTCACAATGATGAAATAGCTGCCGGTGCTTTTAGGAATGATGTGCGCGGCCGCAAAATGACCTTTTTCCCACCCGTCCGGCTGCTCAGCCAGCTTTCCCTCCGAGTCATAAACGTGCACCGAAATCTTTGCCCGCTCCACTTCCGTGCCCATCCAGAACCAATACTCGTTACCTTTGAATAATTGCTGACGCACCGCTTTTTTCTCGCCGGCGCCCAGATCGCCTCCCCAGTAATCTTCGCGTACCTGGAACCCTTCTTTCACATACGGTTCCGCAGCCTGGAGAGCGAACGATTGCGCATCGTCGACTGAGGCAAAACCTGACAGCCGTAGCGCGAGCAGGACCGCGAGCAATGAGCTTCCGCGCAAGAGAACTTTCACGAACGCATTCATCAAAACCGTTAATCCCGGGTCACGATCCCGTAGTCAAGGCGGGTCGTGATCTCATTGATTTTTTTTACCGAATCCGGCGAGATGTGGGCATTGCCCACGTCGATCAACGGCTTCACTTCCCCAAGGGCGCCTTGAATTTCGCGGATGATTGCCAGATCGAACTCCGGCATCGCTTGGAGCCTCGTCTGAAAGTAAACAAGCAAGTCCGGCTGATGCAGGAGCTCAGCGCCGTCTGTGGAAAAACGCTTTGTCACGACGGCCGTCAACACCTCGGTGCCGCGCAGCCATCCGCCCAGACTGACGAGCTGGGAGAGTTTTTCATCGTGCACTTCGTTCATCGCCTGCTGCACGCTGTTCTGAGTGCGATCAAGCTCCTGCCGCACATTCTCCCACTTGCGTTTGTCCGCTGCCTCGATGATGGCTTTTGCATGCGGGGTGATTGAATTGCCGACGCCGATGCCCTTCGAGAGCGTCAAAACGCGCTGACCAATTTCCTTCACCGTCGGCGCATCCTCCGCCTGGACCGCGATGAAGCCGTCGGCGATCACTGTTCCCAGCAAAAGCGCGATGCGCGGCCGCTCGGTAAAATTGCTTCCCTTGTTGCTGCGCACGTATTCTTTCCAATTGACCGAGCCGAGCTTGTTCAACGCGCCGAAGACTTCATTTGGCAAGGGCACCACGACGTCTTCCACTCTCTTTGACAATTGTTTAACGTCGATGTGCTGCGGAGCCTGAGCGCCGTGCGCGCAAAGGGTCAGGCCGCTCACGGCCACCGCACTCAGCTTTAAATATCTAGCGAATGGGATCATGGAGAGCTTTCGACTGTTGATTTCGGCTTTGTATTCAGGATTAATGGGGCAACTCTAAGCAGAACCTTCGCTCCACACAAATCGCCGCACACTACATTTTAACTCCTCTGAATCGAACCAATTTCTCACCCTGGCGGCATCGCCCGTCGATTTTCTTATGAATTTCAACCGGCTCCAGCAGATTCTCGACCGCGCCCCGGCCAAACATATACTGGTGATTGGTGACTTGATGCTCGACGAATTCGTTTGGGGAAAGGTCGGCCGCATCTCTCCGGAGGCGCCCGTGCCGGTTGTGGAAGTAACCGGCGAATCATTTTACGCAGGTGGCGCGGCCAACGTCGCGCGAAATCTCCGCGAGTTCGTCGATCGCGTCGCGGTCATCGGAATGATCGGCGCCGACCGCAGCGGTCAGCAGCTTCGTCAACTTCAGGCCGAACAAAAGATCGATATGTCGAACTCGATCGAGGACGAGACGTTCCGCACCATCGTCAAAACACGCATCATCGCGCGTAATCAACAAGTAGTACGGGTAGATCGCGAGAAAATCATCGGCCCATCGCCGGCACAAATTGCAAAGGTAATTACCGCGGTGCAAAAAAGTCTCCCGGAAACTGACGCCATCATTTTTGAAGATTACGGCAAAGGTTTTTTAACGACTGAGCTGGTTTCTCAAGTTGCGCGCGATGCTCATGCGGCTGGGAAAATCGTCGCGGCTGATCCCAATTCGCGACATGCGATCGCCTGGCGCGGGATGAGCGTTGTGAAACCAAATCGCACAGAAGCTTTTCTCGCCGCCGGAATTCCGTGGCGAGATCCGGACGAATCGCCGGCAGAAGATGTCGATCTCATGCGCGCTGGCGAGACGTTGCTCGAAAAATGGGAGACGCAATATCTCCTCATCACGTTGGGCGAACACGGCATGATGCTTTTCCAAAAAAACCAACCCCCGCATCACATTCCCACGAAAGCGCGCCAGGTTTTCGATGTTTCAGGGGCGGGCGACACGGCCATCGCCCTCTTTACCCTGGCGCTCGCTTGCGACGCCACGCCGAGCGAGGCGGCCGAAATCGCCAATCACGGAAGCGCCGTAGTCGTGGGCAAGCTCGGAACCGCCACCGTGACGCGGGATGAATTACTGGCGAGTTTCGAGCATGATTTCCAGTGACGAGAAATCTCACGCTGTCTTTCTCGATCGAGACGGCACCATCATCCACGACGCCGATTATTGCTCCGATCCGAAGCAAGTTCATGTTTTCGAGGGCGTGCCGGAAGCATTGCGCCGTCTCAAAGAAAAAGGTTACAAGCTCATCGTTATTACCAATCAAAGCGGAATAGGCCGCGGCTTTTTCACGCTTGAGCAATACCGCGCCGTCGAAACGGAAGTCTTGCGTCAGCTTGGCCCCGGTTTGATCGATGCCACTTATTTTTGTCCGGACGTTCCCGAGCGCCCATCCAAATGCCGCAAACCCGCGCCCGGCATGGTTTTGGAAGCGGCGCGCGATCACCATGTCGATCTTGCGCAGTCGTTTTTCATCGGAGACAAAGAGATTGACGCCGAATGCGGGCGCAACGCTCGCGTGCGCACCATCCGCGTTCGCACTGGTTTCGATAAAATGACCGACGGTAGCCGCGCGGATTGGGTCGCGGAAGATTTGCCAGCCGCCGCAAATTTAATTGTCGATCTTACAAATGAATAAAGCGGTCGGAATCATTCCGGCACGTTGGGCTTCGACCCGTTTTCCCGGAAAGGCACTGCATTTGATCGCAGGCAAACCACTGCTTCGTCATGTCTGGGAACGTTGCTGCCGCGCGACAAAATTGGATTCGGTAATCATCGCGACTGACGATATGCGGGTCGGAAATGCAGCTTTTGATTGGGGCGCGGAGGTCGCGCTGACTTCACCCAAGCATGCCAGTGGCACCGACCGCATTGCTGAAGTTGTCCGTCGTGCAAAGGCGTTCGCGTTCATAATTAACATCCAGGGCGACGAGCCGCTGGTTGATCCACGGTTGATCGACAAGCTGGTCGAGAAACTGCAACGCGACCGCAAAATCGAAATTGTCACTGCGGCACATCCGTTTTCGAATGCCGCCGAAGCATCCTCACCGCATCAGGTAAAGGTAACTGTCGATCTTGGCGGCAACGCGCTCTACTTTTCGCGTTTTGCCATCCCCTTCCCTCGCGATCGATCCGTGCCGGTGAAGTATCTGCGCCATCAGGGCATTTACGGTTTTCGGCGCAAGACGCTCCTGCAATTTGTGAAATGGAAACCGACGCCGCTGGAGCGGGCTGAATCGCTCGAGCAATTGCGCGCTCTGGAAAATGGTGTAAAGGTTCATGTGCTCGTCACGAAACATGGATCGCCTGGCGTGGACACGCCGCAGGACGCAATCGCGCTGGAGCAGAAACTCGCTCGCGCAAAGCGAAGGAGCATCGCTCGATGAAGTACATTTTCGTCACTGGCGGCGTGGTGAGTTCGTTAGGCAAGGGCCTGGCCGCGGCTTCGCTCGGCACGTTGCTTGAGCTGCGCGGTCTGCGTGTTGTCTTCCAAAAATTCGACCCGTATCTCAACGTTGATCCTGGAACGATGAATCCATTTCAGCACGGCGAAGTTTACGTGCTCAACGATGGCGCGGAGACCGATCTCGACCTCGGCCATTACGAACGCTTCACCAATTGCGTCCTCTCGCGCCACAACAATCTCACCAGCGGCCAGGTTTACGAAAACGTCATCTTAAAAGAACGCCGGGGCGATTATCTCGGCAAGACCGTGCAGGTGATTCCCCATGTCACCGACGTAATCAAAGACCGCATTCGCGAGCTTTCCGACGAAAGCAAATACGACGTCGTCATCACCGAGATCGGTGGAACGGCCGGCGACATCGAAGGTCTGCCTTTTCTCGAAGCCATCCGGCAATTCATTCTCGAAGTCGGCCCGCAAAACGTCGTGGACATTCATGTCACGCTCGTGCCATACATCAAGGCGGCGGCCGAATTAAAAACGAAACCGACGCAACAAAGCGTCGCGAAGTTGCGCGAGATCGGTTTGCAACCGCAGGTGCTGATCTGCCGCACGGAGAGAGCGCTTGATCGCGAAGTGCGACAGAAATTGTCGATGTTTTGCAGCGTCTCTGAGAAAGCGGTGATCGAAGCACGCGATGTCGAACGCACTGTTTACAAATACCCGTTAATGTTGCACGCCGAAGGACTCGACCAATTGGTTTGCGACCTGTTGCATCTCAAGACGCCCGAACCGGATCTCACAAACTGGCGAAAATTTGTTGAGCAAGTCATCAGTCCGAAAAAACAGGTGACAATTGCAGTCGTCGGCAAATACATCGACTTGCAGGACGCTTACAAAAGTATTTACGAATCCCTTACCCACGCAGCGGCAAGCCAGGATTGCGGGATTAACTTAAAGCTGGTGGATGCTGAAACGCTCCACGACGGCGTCGATGGGAGACTCAAAGATGTAGCCGGCGTTTTGATTCCCGGTGGCTTTGGCGAGCGTGGTGTCGAGGGAAAGATCCAAGCGGCGCGTTTTGCTCGCGAGCACAAGGTCCCTTATCTCGGCCTGTGTCTCGGCATGCAGGTCGCGACAATCGAGTTTGCGCGCAATGTCTGCGGACTCGAGGGCGCAAACAGTACCGAGTTCGATAAGGACGCAAAAGACCCGGTCATCTCATTGCTCGAAGAACAACACGGCGTGAGCAACAAAGGCGCAAGCATGCGGCTCGGCACGTGGCCGACAAAAATTGCGCCAGGCACACTGGCGGAAAAAGTTTACGGCAGTAATGAGGTGCTCGAACGGCACCGGCACCGTTACGAATTCAACATGAAATATCGCGCCCAGATGGGCGAAAAAGGGTTTATGATTTCGGGCACGTCGCCAGACGGCGCGTTGGCCGAGCTCGTCGAGCTACGGGATCATCCTTACTTTGTCGGTTGCCAATATCATCCCGAATTTCAGAGTAAGCCGAACAAGCCGCATCCGCTTTTCAAAGGTTTCATCCAGGCTTGTCTGGTACGTCAAGCGAACCCCGAGACGCGCGCCGCAACCGGTCCATTATCGCCGCCCCGAGTCCCCGATCAGGAACTCGTTCTGCAACGATAAGATCGACATCGAGGGCGTCGAGCTCGCGCAAATAGCGAAATAAATTTGCAGCCGCTTGGCGAAGATCTTTGCCTTCGCTCAAATTTCTAATCGCGGTGAAACGTTCGTCATTTTGAATCGCATTCCATGCCAGCAACGCGCAATCCTGATTTCGTTTCGGCAAAAATGAATCGAAATCGTCCACGAGACGCAGCGGCGTTTTCGGCGCGTAATGTGATGGGAGTTGTCCCGGGACAAAGACTTTTTCCGCCGGAGGGGCAATTTCGATCTTTCCCAATTCGGACAGTTGCTCTGCGCTAATTGGACCGCGGCGCAAGATGTCGATCTTGCCAGTGCGAATGGCGACAATCGTCGATTCAATGCCATGCGTAGCTGGTCCAGCATCGACGACCAGTGGAATGCGACCGTCCAGTTCGTCCTGAACATGTTGCGCAGTAGTCGGGCTGATTCGACCAAAGCGATTTGCGCTTGGGGCGGCGAGCGGTTTTCCGAATACGCGCACGACTTCGGCAAAAACCGGATGCGCACTCATTCGAACTGCGACCGTGTCCAAGCCCGAAGTCACAATTTCGGGAACAATTTCCCTCTTCGGTAAAACCATCGTAAACGGACCGGGCCAAAACTTCTCCACTAGTTTCAAAATCAATTGTCGATCTTTCGCGGGAAGATCGACAATTTTCTTCAGCCAAGCGCGATCGGGCAAATGAACGATCAGCGGATCGAATCGTGGCCGCTCTTTTGCTTCGAAAATCTTTGCTATGGCGAGCGGATTGAGCGCGTCAGCAGCGAGGCCGTAAACTGTTTCTGTAGGTAAGCCGACGATTTCGCCCGCATGCAGAAGCGTTACCGCCTCGGCGCAATCGAGGGAGGAAACGATTTTCGTTTTCACTTTGGCACTCGCTGAGCGAGTACCGCATCGGTTTGCTTTTTCCGAAACGCTTCCAGTTTCTTGCGAACCTTATCGTCGGAGACTGCGAGAATGCTGGCCGCGAGCAGCCCAGCGTTTTTGGCGCCGGATGCGCCAATCGCGAGTGTGCCGACGGGAACCCCTCCCGGCATCTGTGCGATGGAAAGAAGCGAATCGAGTCCTTGCAGTGCCTTGGATTGAATCGGCACGCCTAGCACCGGCAACCAAGTATGGGCGGCGATGACTCCCGCCAGGTGCGCGGCGCCGCCCGCGCCGGCGATGATCACGCGCAGACCGCGGCGC